>NZ_JBIUWI010000014.1:0-99477 GCF_044743385.1 Pseudomonas sp. NPDC087639
ACAAAAGTCATTGCCGCCATCAAACGCTTCAGTTTCATGCCTTACTCCTAGCAGATAGGGTGTGTTAAGTCGGGGCCAAGTATCAGCAGGCCGTGTGAACACTCTATGGCTGAAATATGACAATTGGATGAAAGGCCAGCATCCAAGGTTTTACTGGATGATTCGTGGTGCCCCCATTCGCGAGCAGGCTCGCTCCCACCGTTTGAAATGCATTCCAATGTGGGAGCGAGCCTGCTCGCGAAATGGCCGTGACTACTGAGGAGATTTCGGATTAGCGACCCTTCTTCCAGAGCCACGCCCCCACCAGAATCCCCATCGCACACAGCACTGCCACGTAGTAGGCCGGGCCCATCGCGCTTTCTTTAAGCAGCAGGCTGACGATCATCGGCGTCAGGCCACCGAAGATTGCGTACGCCACGTTGTAAGAGAACGACAACCCACTGAAACGCACCACCGGCGGGAACGCCTTGACCATCACGTAGGGCACCGCACCAATGGTGCCGACCAGCAAACCGGTCAACGCATACAGCGGGAACAGCCAGTTCGGGTGATCGGCGAGGCTGTGATAGAAGGTCCAGGAGCTGATCAGCAAGCCCAGGCAACCGAACACAAACACCCGGCCGGCGCCAAAGCGATCCGCCAGCGCACCGGAAATGATGCAACCGAAGCTCAGGAACACGATCGCCAGGCTGTTGGATTGCAGCGCGGTGGTCGGCGAGAAGTGGTAAACGGTTTGCAGCACAGTCGGGGTCATCAGAATGACTACGACGATCCCGGCCGACAGCAGCCAGGTCAGCAGCATCGAGATCGCAATCGCCCCGCGATGGTCACGCAGCACCGCGCGCAACGGCACTTCTTCGGCCAGCGCCTTGCGCAGTTGCAGCTCGGCAAACACCGGGGTTTCGTGCAGCCAGCGGCGCAGGTAAACAGAGAACAGACCGAACACGCCACCGAGCAGGAACGGAATCCGCCAGGCGTAATCCGCAACCTCGGTCGGCGTATAGATGCTGTTGATCGCCGTGGCGACCAGCGAGCCGAGCAGAATTCCGGCGGTCAGGCCGCTGGTCAGGGTGCCGCAGGCGTAGCCCATGTGCTTCTGCGGGACGTGTTCGGAAACGAAGACCCATGCCCCCGGTACTTCACCGCCAATCGCCGCGCCTTGAATCACCCGCATCAGCAGTAAAAGGATTGGCGCCCACATGCCGATCTGCGCATACGTCGGCAGCAGACCCATGATCAGGGTCGGCACGGCCATCATGAAGATGCTCAGGGTGAACATTTTCTTGCGCCCCAGCAGGTCGCCGAAGTGCGCCATGACAATGCCGCCCAGCGGCCGCGCAAGGTAACCGGCGGCAAAGATGCCGAAGGTCTGCATCAGGCGCAGCCACTCAGGCATGTCGGCCGGGAAGAACAACTTGCCGACCACGGTGGCGAAGAATACGAAGATGATGAAATCGTAAAACTCCAGCGCACCGCCCAGGGCCGATAGCGACAGAGTCTTGTAGTCATTGCGGGTCAATGGTCGTGCGGGTTGGTCGGGCTGCGCGAGGCTCGAAGGCGCTGTGGTCATGGCAAGGGCTTCTCTTATAGGCGGATCTGCGACTCCAACAACGCTGGCTGGAGCTTTGGCAGGTTCGGCACCAT
This sequence comes from Pseudomonas sp. NPDC087639, assembly GCF_044743385.1. Taxonomy (NCBI): domain Bacteria; kingdom Pseudomonadati; phylum Pseudomonadota; class Gammaproteobacteria; order Pseudomonadales; family Pseudomonadaceae; genus Pseudomonas; species Pseudomonas sp. NPDC087639. Next base: position 1,645 of record NZ_JBIUWI010000014.1, read on the forward strand.
AGCAAATTGTTCGAAAAAGCACATAGAGGCGCGTATTTGACGGTCAAAATCAGAACCGGGTGGTCGTCGCGGAGTCTACCGACCGATATACTCGCAACCTTGCCCCGGTTTGTAGGGGGTTGCTGTGCGAAAACGTCGTTGGCCCGCCCTTTGAACGGCGCAGCCGGTTTCGCAGAGTTTCCCTTTAGGCGCCTTATGGAAGACGTGACGAACGTAGTATGTTCGGTGCTGAATCGTTTTTCCTGAAGACGGCTACCACCAGCAATACCAACAAGAGTCACGGGTCAGAGGCACCCCCGGCATGATAGAGCTCGAACAAGAAGATCCAATCCCGCAAGGCGACCTGGCCCTGCAAATCACCGCTCTCCCGCGTGAAACCAACGGCTTTGGCGATATTTTCGGCGGCTGGCTGGTGGCACAGATGGATTTGGCCGGCACCGCGATGGCCAGCCGTGTCGCCGGAGGCCGCGTGGCCACCGTCGCTATCGACCGCATGGCGTTCCTGGTTCCGGTCGCCGTTGGCGCGCAGTTGTCCTTCTATACCCAGACCCTGGAAATCGGTCGCAGCTCGATCCAGATGATGGTCGAAGTGTGGAGCGACGATCCGTTGTCCAGCGAGTGGCGTAAAGTGACCGAAGCAGTGTTTGTCTTCGTCGCCATCGACGGCAGTGGTCGCACCCGGTCGGTTCCGCCGCGCGCACGCTAAACCTCACGGCCGTTTCACGGTCGATAGTTGTCCCTAGTGTCTGATCGAGAGCTGTCCCATGAGCACGCCCAACGTTGAAGCCGTGAAACTGGATGAACTGAACTGCTGGCGCATCCGCCACGGTCAGGCCGAAGTGCTGGTAGCCCAGCAAGGCGCGCACATCCTCAGTTATCAGGTTGACGGCCAGCCGCCGATCATCTGGCTCAACGACAAGGCCGAGTTCAAGACCGGTAAGAGCATCCGTGCTGGCGTGCCGGTGTGCTGGCCGTGGTTCGGCAAATTCGAACGCAACCCGCAGAACGTCCAGGCCATGTACACCGGTGGGCAACCCGCACCCGCGCACGGTCTTGTGCGGGCGATGGATTGGGAGCTGGGCGGCATAGAAGCCGAAGGCGATGGCCTCAAGGTCGAGTTCAAACTGCCCTGCCCCGAGGGTGGCCTGCCGGGCTGGCCACATCAGGTCGATCTGACCCTGACCCTGCGTCTGGACGATCAGTTGCACCTCAGCCTGACCAGCCACAACCGTGGCGGCGACACTGTCAGCCTCAGCCAGGCGTTGCACACCTACTTCGCCGTCAGCGATGTGCGCAATGTGCATGTCGAAGGTGTGGACGGTTTGAATTACATCGAGACCCTGGACGACTGGAAGACCAACGCCCAGACAGGCGACCTGCATTTTGCCGGCGAAACCGACCGCATCTACCTCGACGCCCCGCCGCAGTTGAGCATCGTCGACCCGACGTGGGAGCGGCACATTGTCCTCACCAGCAGGGGCTCGCGCACTGCGGTGATCTGGAACCCGTGGATCGACCGCGCCGCAGCGCTCAGCGATATGGATAACGATGGCTGGCAACGCATGCTGTGCATCGAGACGGCGAATGTGATGGATGATGTGGTGAGTCTGGCGCCGGATGGGAGCCATACCATGGGTGTCAGCATCGGTTCAAAACCGCTCTAGTCCACGCCGCACAACCAAGGTAGCAGCGAGCTTTTGTGGTGAGGGGATTTATCCCCGATGGACTGCGCAGCAGTCCCCGACTCTTGATTTGAAAAGCCGGGGCCGCTTCGCGACCCATCGGGGATAAATCCCCTCACCACAAAAGCTCACTCCTACAGTTAATTTGTGTAGGTCCTAGAGATCCGACTCCTGCACCACCCGCACCTTGTCCGCCTCCAGCGCATACGCCGCATCGGCCAGATCGTTGCTGACCTTTTCGACCTTCAGCGTGCCGGTCACCCACAGCGGCGTGTAGATGTCTTCCAGCTTCAGCCCCTTCGGATAGCGCACCAGTACCAGTTGATTCGGCGGCGGTGGCGGCACGTGGATACACGCGCCCGGGTACGGCACCAGGAAAAACAGGGTGCTGCGACCCTTGGCATCGGATTCCAGCGGCACCGGATAACCACCGATGCGGATGTGCTTGTCGTTCATCGACGCCACGGTTTTGGTCGAGTACATCACCGCCGGCAGACCTTTGGCCTGTTTCATCCCGCCCTTCTCGGTGAAGGTGCCGGTGGCTTCCGGGGAGTTGTGGTCGATGTCGGGCATGGCCTCCAGGGCCTTTTGATCCGACTTGGGCATCAGTTCGAGCCAGTCGGTTTCCGGCAGTTCGCCGGCGTGGGCCAAACCGCTGCCCAGTAAAAGGAGAGTCAACAAAAGACGGCGCATGAAGGTGCTCGGACAAAGGAAAGGACTATAAATCGCCGAGCATTCTAGCCCTCCCTGCCCGATTGGCAGAGAAGGCTTTGTCGCTTTGGATCACTTCTTTTTGATCAGGCCGTAGATCACCAGCAACACGATCGCGCCAACCAGTGCGCCGATGAAACCTGCGCCCTCGCCCGCCCGATAGATGCCCAGGGCCTGGCCGCCGTAGGTGGCTGCCAGCGAACCGCCGATACCGAGCAGGATGGTCATGATCCAGCCCATGCTGTCATCGCCCGGTTTCAGGAACCGAGCCAGCAGGCCGACGATCAAGCCGATAAAGATGGTTCCGATAATTCCCATGGCATTTCCCTCTGTGTGAATTGGCTATGCCAAAGCCTAGACAGACTTTGGCATCCTGCCATCAGAGAACGGCGGCCCCTGAATGGTTCCGCCGCTGCCACATGAAACTGTTTTACTCGGCGATCAGCGCTTCAACCTTGAGGATCTGCGCTTCAAGCGTGGCCTTGTCGGCGCAGCGCAGGTTGGCGTGACCGACCTTGCGCCCGGCCTTGAAGGCCTTGCCGTAGTGGTGCAGATGGCAGTCTTCGATGGCGATGACCTTCTCTACCGGCGGAACCACACCGATAAAGTTGAGCATCGCGCTCTCGCCGACCTTGGCCGTCGAACCCAGCGGCAGACCGGCAACGGCACGCAGATGGTTTTCAAACTGGCTGCACTCGGCACCTTCAGTGGTCCAGTGCCCGGAGTTGTGCACGCGCGGGGCGATTTCGTTGGCCTTGAGGCCGCCGTCGACTTCAAAGAACTCGAACGCCATCACGCCGACGTAGTCCAGTTGCTTGAGCACGCGGCTGGAATAGTCTTCGGCCAAGGCCTGCAACGGGTGATCGGTGCTGGCCACAGAGAGCTTGAGGATGCCGCTGTCGTGGGTGTTGTGAACCAACGGGTAGAACTTGGTTTCGCCATCGCGAGCGCGAACGGCGATCAGTGAGACTTCACCAGTGAACGGCACGAAGCCTTCCAGCAGGCAGGCCACGCTACCGAGTTCGGCGAAGGTACCGACCACGTCTTCGGGTTTGCGCAGGACTTTCTGGCCCTTGCCGTCGTAACCCAGGGTGCGGGTTTTCAGCACGGCCGGCAGACCGATCGAGGCTACGGCGGCATCCAGATCGGCTTGCGACTGGATGTCGGCGAAGGCCGGGGTCGGAATCCCCAGATCCTTGAACATGCTCTTTTCGAACCAGCGGTCGCGAGCAATGCGCAGGGCTTCGGCGCTCGGATAAACCGGCACGAATTGCGAAAGGAACGCCACGGTTTCAGCCGGGACGCTTTCGAACTCGAAGGTCACCAGATCGACTTCATCAGCCAGTTGACGCAGATGATCCTGATCGCCGTAATCGGCCCGCAGGTGTTCGCCCAGCGCAGCGGCGCTAGCGTGCGGCGCAGGGTCGAGGAAAGCGAAGTTCCTGCCCAGCGGGGTGCCCGCCAGCGCCAACATGCGACCCCACGGGCCGCCACCGAGGACACCGATCTTCATCTCAACAACCTCAGGCAATACGTGGGTCTGGATTGTCCAGGACGCTGTCTGTCTGCTCGGCACGGAAGGTTTTCAGTACCGAGTGGAACTGTGGATGCTTGGCGCCGAGGATGCTCGCCGAGAGCAGGGCGGCGTTGATCGCGCCAGCCTTGCCGATGGCCAGGGTAGCGACCGGAATACCGGCCGGCATCTGCACGATCGACAGCAGCGAATCGACGCCCGAGAGCATCGACGATTGCACCGGAACACCCAGCACCGGCAGGTGGGTCTTGGCCGCACACATGCCTGGCAAGTGGGCTGCGCCGCCGGCACCGGCGATAATCACCTCGATGCCGCGGCTTTCAGCCTCTTCGGCGTACTGGAACAGCAAATCCGGGGTGCGGTGGGCAGAGACCACCTTGACCTCGTACGGGATGCCGAGCTTTTCCAGCATATCGGCGGTGTGGCTAAGGGTGGACCAATCGGACTTGGAGCCCATGATCACGCCAACCAGTGCACTCATCGTCGCGCCTCTTCTCTCTGGGCGCCCGCAGGCGCGTCAAAAACAACAAGCCACGCAGAATGCGTGGCTTGTTGTAGGAAAAATGGCCGGACGTACCGGCCGAAGGCCGCGCAGTATACCGCAAAGAAAGCAATAAACAGCCCCCGTCACGACCATCTGTCACCTGCCGCAAAAGCCCGGTTTTATTGACTTGAAGGTCAGCCAAGACACACCCTAAATTCCATTGTGGGAGCGAGCCTGCTCGCGAAGAGGGGGTGTCAGTCAACATTGATGTTGTCTGGCACACCGTTTTCGCGAGCAGGCTCGCTCCCACAGGGACTGCGGGTGGATTCAAGAGTTTTGTGCAGCGCCTCCTTCCAACTTGCGCCACAACAACCGCACGTTGGCCTTGCGCACCAGCGCGCAGCGGTACAGACGAATCTCCAGCGGCACATGCCATTGCGGACCGCCGCAAACGACGAGTTCGCCCCGGGCCAGTTCGGCACGCACGCTCAACTGCGGCACCCAGGCAATCCCGAGGCCTTCCAGCGCCATGCTCTTCAGGCTGTCGGCCATCGCGGTTTCATAGATCGTGGTGAAGCGCAGCTGTCGCTGACGCAGCAAACCATTCACCGAACGTCCGAGAAACGCCCCGGCGCTGTACGCCAGCAACGGCACGCTGGCGTCACCTTCCAGATCGAACAGCGGCTTGCCATCGGCATCCGCCGCGCACACCGGGAGCATCTCGGTCTGGCCCAAATGCAGTGACGGGAAAATTTCCGGGTCCATCTGCATCGCCGCGTCCGGGTCGTAGAACGCCAGCATCAAGTCGCAGCCACCTTCGCGCAGTGCGTGCACGGCGTCACCGACGTTGGTCGCCACCAGTCGCGTGGCGATGTTCAGGCCTTCATTGCGCAACTGCGCGATCCAACGCGGGAAAAAACCCAGTGCCAGGGAGTGAGCGGCGGCAACCTGCATCACCTCGCCCTGCCCGCCCTCCAGATGATGCAGATGGCGCAGCACTTCACCGAGCTGTTCGACCACGGTGCGCGCGGTCACCAGAAACAATTGCCCCGCCGCCGTCAGCTCGACTGGCGTGCGCGAGCGGTTGACCAACGTCAGCCCCAGCGCGGCTTCCAGGCTGCGTATCCGCCGACTGAAGGCCGGCTGGGTCACGAAGCGTCGTTCGGCGGCCTGCGAGAAGCTGCGGGTGGCGGCCAGAGCACTGAAGTCCTCGAGCCATTTGCTTTCCAGATTCATCACGTCCTCCCGGACACGCACCAAAACAGGTCACACGTCTGCCGCGCACGCGGCGTCACACGGGCATTATGCCGAATGTGCATAGGTTAGTGCTGAACAGCATTGGCCCAAAATCTCCCACAAGCCTAGCATTCGCAGCGTTCCGGCATCGACCGGGTCCATATCGAGATGATTTCTATCATGTCCTCCGCTGCATCTTTCCGCACAGAAAACGACCTGCTTGGCGCCCTCGAAGTACCGGCTCAAGCGTATTACGGCATCCAGACCCTGCGAGCGGTGAATAACTTCCGCCTCTCGGGCGTTCCGATTTCGCATTACCCGAAACTGGTTGTCGGTCTGGCGATGGTCAAACAGGCCGCCGCTGACGCCAACCGTGAGTTGGGTCACCTGAGCGAAGCCAAGCACGCTGCCATCAGCGAAGCCTGTGCCCGATTGATCCGCGGTGATTTCCACGAAGAGTTCGTGGTCGACATGATTCAAGGTGGCGCCGGTACTTCCACCAACATGAACGCCAACGAAGTGATCGCCAACATTGCGCTCGAAGCGATGGGTCACCAGAAAGGCGAGTACCAGTACCTGCACCCGAACGACGACGTGAACATGGCGCAGTCGACCAACGACGCCTACCCGACGGCCATCCGCCTGGGTCTGCTGTTGGGTCACGACACCCTGCTGGCCAGCCTCGACAGCCTGATTCAGGCATTCGCGGCCAAGGGCAAAGAATTCGATCACGTCCTGAAAATGGGCCGTACCCAGTTGCAAGACGCTGTGCCGATGACCCTCGGCCAGGAATTCCGTGCTTTCGCCACCACCATGGGCGAAGACCTGGCCCGTCTGAAGACGCTGGCCCCGGAACTGCTGACTGAAGTGAACCTGGGTGGCACCGCGATCGGTACCGGCATTAACGCCGACCCGCGTTATCAGGCCTTGGCTGTACAGCGTCTGGCGCTGATCAGCGGTCAACCGGTGGTACCGGCAGCCGACCTGATCGAAGCCACCTCCGACATGGGTGCCTTCGTCCTGTTCTCCGGCATGCTCAAGCGCACCGCGGTCAAGCTGTCGAAGATCTGCAACGACTTGCGTCTGTTGTCCAGCGGCCCACGCACCGGTATCAACGAAATCAACCTGCCGGCGCGTCAGCCAGGCAGCTCGATCATGCCCGGCAAGGTCAACCCGGTGATCCCGGAAGCCGTTAACCAGGTGGCTTTCCAGGTCATCGGTAACGACTTGGCGCTGACCATGGCGGCTGAAGGCGGCCAGTTGCAACTGAACGTGATGGAGCCGCTGATCGCGTTCAAGATCTTCGACTCGATCCGCCTGCTGCAACGCGCCATGGACATGCTGCGCGAGCACTGCATTGTCGGTATCACTGCCAACGAAGCCCGCTGCCGCGAACTGGTCGAACACTCGATCGGTCTGGTCACCGCGCTGAACCCGTACATCGGCTACAAAAACGCCACCCGCATCGCCCGTATCGCTCTTGAAAGCGGCCGCGGCGTGCTGGAACTGGTGCGCGAAGAAGGTCTGCTCGACGAAGCCAGTCTCGCCGACATCCTGCGCCCGGAAAACATGATTGCTCCGCGTCTGGTTCCGCTCAAAGGCTGAACCGACGTGTTGTTTGTAGCACCGCTCACCAGGTCGAGGGACTAGACACCTCTCACCTTTTGAGGGCCTGGGGATCAGTCCCCAGGCCCTTTTTTTTAACTTTTTGATCCTGAGACCCGTATGTCTGGGGATTGCTTCATGTGGAGGTGAGCCCTTGTGGCGAGGGGATTCATCCCCGATGGGTCGCGAAGCGGCCCCAAAAACTGCAATCGCAATGTATCCGGTGCACCGCGCCGAACGGTTTTGCGACTGCTTCGCAGCCGATCGGGGATGAATCCCCTCGCCACAGGGTTTGCGTCAACAAAAAAGCAGTTCCCACACAAGCCCGGCGCCGGTAACGCCGGGTGTTTCAAAGCTTCGTTTCGTCGCTTGCACCACTACCGTGCAGACGGGCGCGCCACTGATCGGTATAGTGCCGCCCCTCTTCGCGTGAGCGGTCGTCGGTAACGAGGCCATAACCCATGCGAAACCCGAACTAATAACAAACCCGCGAAATGGAACCGGGACGAAACCTTCGCCCCACCTGTTGTGCCGCGCGCAAACCGGTGTAACGCGATGTTTCCGAACATCCAGCATTTGCTTACACAAAAAACAGCGAGGAAAAATCCATGCTCGAAGTCATTAACGACTTCCTCTCAGGGAAAGTACTGATCGTGCTCATTGTCGGGCTCGGTAGCTACTTCACGATTCGCTCGCGTTTCGTTCAATTGCGTCACTTTTTCCACATGTTCGCGGTGTTCCGCGACAGCCTGAAAAGCAGCGCCGGGCAGCTCAGCTCTTTCCAGGCCCTGATGCTCAGCCTCGCCGGCCGCGTTGGTGCAGGCAACATCGCCGGTGTCGGCATCGCCGTGACCCTTGGTGGGCCAGGTGCGGTGTTCTGGATGTGGGTAACCGCACTGGTCGGCATGTCCAGCAGCTTCTTCGAGTGTTCCCTCGGTCAGCTGTACAAACGCACGGATTCGGACGGCACCTTCCGTGGCGGCCCGTCCTACTACATCCAGCACGGCCTGCAGAAGCGCTGGTTGGGTATGGTCATGGCGTTCCTGTTGCTGGTGACCTTCGGTTTCGCCTTCAACGGCCTGCAAGCCCACGCCGTGACTCACTCGCTGAACAACGCCTTCGGCCTCGACACCACTTACACCGGCCTCGCGCTGGCGGTACTGCTGGGTCTGGTGTTCATCGGCGGGATCAAGCGCATCGCCAAGGTCGCTGACCTGCTGGTGCCGGTGAAAACCCTGGTCTACATCGGCGTGACCCTCTACGTGATCGTGCTGCAATTCGACCACGTTCCAGCCATGCTGATGACCATCGTCAAGAGCGCCTTCGGCCTCGACCAGGCGTTCGGCGGCCTGATCGGCAGCGCGATTGTCATGGGCGTGAAGCGTGGCGTGTTCGCCAACGAAGCCGGTTTGGGCAGTGCGCCGAACGTGGCGGCGGTGGCTTCGGTCGAGCACCCGGTGGCACAAGGTGTGGTTCAAGCGTTCAGCGTGTTCCTCGACACTTTCGTGATCTGCACCTGCACCGCGTTGTTGATCCTGCTCTCCGGTTTCTACACCCCGGGTTTCGAAGGCGACGGCATTGCCCTGACCCAGAACTCGCTGGCCGCCGTGGTCGGTGAATGGGGCCGGATGTTCATCTCGGTGGCACTGGCGTTGTTCGTGTTCACCTCGATCCTCTACAACTACTACCTGGGCGAGAGCAACCTGCGTTTCCTGATCGGTGAAAACCGCAAGGCGCTGATCGGCTACCGCGCACTGGTACTGGTATTGATCTTCTGGGGTGCCATCGAAAACCTCGGCACCGTGTTCGCCTTCGCCGACATCACCATGACCATGCTGGCGTTTGTGAACCTGATCGCGCTGTTCCTGCTGTTCAAGGTCGGCATGCGCATCCTGCGTGACTACGATGACCAGCGTGCTGCCGGCATCAAGACCCCGGTGTTCGATTCGAGCAAATTCCCGGATCTGGACCTGGACCGCAAAGCCTGGCCGGCCAACCCGCCTGCCGCTGCCGGCAATACTTGCGCCGAGCCGCAAGGCGTACCCGCAGCGCAACGCTGATGGGTAAATGACGGACGCATCCTCTGCGCCCGTCAGTTACAGTTCGAAAAACTGTGGGAGCCGACTTGCTCGCTCCCACAGGAACTCTTCCTCTCGGAGAATCCTCATGAATTCGTCGACTTATCCTGCCGCCCAGCACGTCATGGTTTTGTACACCGGTGGCACCATCGGCATGCAGGCCAGCGCAAATGGCCTGGCCCCGGCGTCCGGTTTTGAAGCGCGGATGCGCGAGTACCTGTACAGCCAGCCTGAACTGGTCGTGCCGCAGTGGCGCTTTCGCGAGATGTCGCCGCTGATCGACAGCGCCAACATGACTCCGGCCTATTGGCAGCAACTGCGTGAAGCGGTGGTCGATGCCGTGGACGTGCAGGGCTGCGACAGCGTGCTGATCCTGCACGGCACCGACACCCTGGCTTACAGCGCCGCAGCCATGAGCTTCCAGTTGCTCGGCCTGCACGCCCGCGTGTGCTTCACCGGCTCCATGTTGCCGGCGGGCGTGACCGACAGCGATGCCTGGGAAAACCTCGGCGGTGCGCTGGTCGCCCTCGGCCAAGGCCTGGCGCCGGGCGTGCACCTGTACTTTCACGGCGAACTGCTGGCGCCAACCCGTTGCGCGAAAGTGCGCAGCTTCGGCCGTCACCCGTTCAAACGTCTGGAGCGTCAGGGCGGCGGCGTGAAAGCCACTTCGATTCCAGCCGCGTTGAACTACAACCAGCCAAAGCAATTGGCGAAAGTTGCCGTGCTGCCGCTGTTCCCCGGCATCGGCGCCGAGATCCTCGACGGCCTGCTCGACAGCGGCATTCAGGGGCTGGTGCTGGAATGCTACGGCAGCGGCACCGGGCCGAGCGACAACCCGGAATTCCTCGCCAGCCTCGGCCGTGCACGGGATAACGGTGTGGTGGTGGTCGCGGTCACGCAGTGCCATGAAGGCGGGGTCGAGTTGGATGTGTATGAGGCTGGCAGCCGTTTGCGCGGCGTCGGTGTCCTGTCCGGTGGCGGCATGACGCGCGAAGCGGCGTTCGGCAAGTTGCATGGGTTGCTGGGGGCAGGCCTGGAAACCGCTGAAGTCCGCCGACTGGTCGAACTCGACCTGTGTGGCGAACTGATCTGACTCCACATATCCCCTGTAGGAGTGAGCCTTTGTGGCGAGGCAGCTCCCTCGCCACAATAGAGCGCATGCATCGGGATCTTCGTTCGGCATACAACTTGCTGCACTCCAGCCATTCCCAAGGCTGGAAGACCCCATGCTCCACTCCCACCTCACCACCCTCAATGCCGTCTCCCTGATTCTCAAAACCTTCAACGAAGAAGGCTTGCCGAGCGAAGCACTGCTGGCCGGCAGCGGCATCAGTGCGGCGGATCTGAACCGTGCTGATACGCGCATCACCACCAATCAGGAAATGCAGGTCTGCGCCAACGCTGTCGCGCTCAAGCACGACATCGGCCTGGAACTGGGCCGGCGCATGCACGTTTCCTGCTACGGCATGCTCGGTTACGCGCTGCTCACCTGTGCCACCTTCGGTGACGCTTTGCGTCTGGCGATCCGTTATCCGGCGCTGTTGGGAACACTTTTCGAGCTGAGCCTGGAAGAGGACGGCGAACGCGTCTGGTTCGTCGCAGCCGACTATCGCGAGAGCCCGGCGATGGCGGTGTTCAATGCCGAGTTCTGTCTGGTTTCGCTGAAAGTCATTTGCGATGACTTGCTTGGCCATCCGCTGCCGCTACTCGCCACGCGGTTCGAACACGCCGCGCCGGATTACCGCGACAGCTACGCCGAGCACTTCGCCAGCCCATTGCACTTCGCCGCCAAGGACAATGCCTTCGCCTTCGACCGGCACTGGCTCGATCAGCCGCTGCCGCTGGCCGATGCCATCACCCATCAAGCCATGGCCGAACGCTGCCGCAAGCAGAACCTCGAGTTCACCGGGCGTCAGGCGTGGCTCGGGCGCATCCGTCAGTTGCTCAGCGCCCAGTTGAACGCGGCCCCGGGGCTGGAAGGCTTGGCGCAGCAGATGAAGTGCTCGCCTCGTACCTTGCGCCGACACCTCAAGGACATGGGCAGCAGTTATCAGGAGCTGCTCGACGAACTGCGCTTCGAACGGGCCAAGCAGATGCTTTGCGAAGATCAGTTGCCGATCTACCGTATCGCCGAGACATTGGGCTTTAGCGAGACCGCGAGTTTCCGCCATGCATTCGTGCGCTGGAGCGGCGTGGCGCCGAGTCAGTTCCGGCCGCACTGATAAACCCTGTGGGGGCAGGCTGCTCCAGCGAGGGGCGAATAGCGGTCAGAATTTTTGGCCAGATCAATCCCCTTTTGGCCTTTCCTGCCGTTCTCCGAATCGCCTCTCGCCGCAACACTGGGTGCAACCCGATTCAGCCCTGCGGAGAACAACAAATGCTGACGATCTACTCGGACGATCACCACCTGCACCATGGCCGCTGCGAATTGATCGATGGCCAGCTCAAGCCGTGCTTCGAGATGCCGTCGCGCGCCGACCATGTGCTGCAACGGGTGCAACACCAGCACCTGGGGCCTGTGGAAGCGCCGAAGGATTTCGGCCTCGAACCGATCGCCCGCATCCACAGCCGCGACTACCTGGATTTCTTCAAAGGCGCGTGGGCGCGCTGGACCGAATTCAACACCGACGGCGATTTGTTGCCCTACACCTGGCCGGCGCGCACCTTGCGTGCGATCAAGCCGACCAGCCTGCACGGCCAACTCGGCTATTACAGCTTCGACGGCGGCGCGCCGATAACCGCCGGCACCTGGCAAGCAGCGTACAGCGCAGCGCAAGTTGCCCTGACTGCGCAGGCGGCCATCCAGCGTGGCGCACGCGCTGCTTTCGCCCTCTGCCGTCCACCGGGGCACCACGCCGCCGGCGACTTGATGGGTGGTTATTGCTACCTCAACAACGCTGCCATTGCCGCGCAGGCGTTCCTCGATCAGGGCCATAAAAAAGTCGCGATCCTCGACGTCGACTATCACCACGGCAACGGCACGCAGTCGATTTTCTATGAGCGCAGCGACGTGTTGTTCACCTCGATTCATGGCCACCCGGAAGCGGAATTCCCGTTCTTCCTCGGCTATGACGATGAACACGGCGAAGGCGACGGTGAGGGTTTCAACTTCAACTATCCGCTGCCGGCCGGCTCTGGCTGGGATGCATGGAGCGCAGCGCTGGATCAGGCCTGCAACGAGATCGACAGCTACGGCGCCGACATCATCGTCGTGTCGCTGGGTGTCGACACCTTCAAGGATGATCCGATCTCGCAATTCAAACTCGACAGCCCGGATTATCTGGCGATGGGCAAGCGCATTGCCGCCCTTGGCAAACCGACCCTGTTCGTCATGGAGGGCGGCTACGCCGTGGAAGAAATCGGCATCAACGCGGTGAACGTCCTCGAAGGATTTGAAAACCCGTAGAGAGCAACGCAGCCGTAAACGACCCGCACTCGCGGGTCTTTTTTTGCCCGCAACATTTATGTACCGCACAGCGCCACAACGTGACCTCTACCTTGCCCTGATATGACGCCCTTGCGGCGCGCCTCTTTCGTCAGATCAGGAATTGCCAATGCCCGAATCTTCCATACCCAGCGCCGTTGATGTCGTGACACAACTGGTGACCGGCCCTTCGTTGCGCGAAGTCGCCTCGAAAACGCTGCAACCGGCGCTCAAGACGCTGTACCCGACCCTGCACATCGATCCGCAACAGGCCATGGTGGTGACACCAACGTGGGTCATCGAAGGCGAGCAAGTCGTGCCCGGCCGCGAGCAGATCGAGTCTCTGACCGATGTTCTGGTACGACTCACGCTGAGCGGCACCACGGTGAACTACCTCGACGGAGAGCACTTTCTGACCTTGCAGCCCGGCCGGTCGGCAATCCAGCTGCCCGTGAAGATCGACGCGGTCGGCCGCCTGCTCAATGAATTTGCGCCTTTGATGTTCGTCGCCTTCAAAGAACAACATATCGCTTACTGGGGCACCTTCATCGCCCCGGAGCGGCCGCGCTGGCAGCAAATGTCGGACGCCCTGCGCAACCTGTGGAACGTCGACGCCCGCCAAGGCTGGGATGCCGAACAACGGGCCATGGCCCATGCCGTTTTCAAGGTCCCGGACAAACAACAGCGCTTGCCCAATGACAAATACAAGACCCGCGCCTGCCTGATTGACCTCGACCAGGGTGACGGCGACAGCAACGAGCATCTGACCCTGCTGGACAGCGCAGTGCTGATCGGTAGCGTCGACGAGCGCACGATAATCCTCACCTATTCAGTGATCCACGGTTTCCAGAGTTTCGACTCCCTGGATGAACTCGGCGACGCATTGCCGCGCAAATCCTGGCAAAGAACCTCCAGCAGCCCGCTCAAGTGGCGGTTACTGGAACCGGAAGGCAACTTTTTCGACCACCAGGCCTGCACACTGATCGCCCTGGAAGGCGACGCCCTCGGGGAGATCAATTTCTTTGGGAGCTCGACAACCGATCAGCTCTACCCGCACACCGGTAAACCTCGGCAACCACCACCCAACCTTAAACCGCATATCGATCGCATGCGTCCGATACTGCCAGTCTGGCTGGATGAGGCCGCGCCCGCAGACCAGGCCGCCTACAGTCGTTATCTGTTGGACCTGACGGTGTTGCAGCATTCGAACAAGGGCAAGTCGTTTCAGGAGCAGGTTGCCAGCCTGCAGACCTTTACTCGCGATGCCCTGAGCCGACAAATGCTCGAGGATCACCCGACAGCAAAAGATCTGAAGATCGACAAGATCGAAATCAGCATTGCCAGCCTGGAGGTGTGGGGCACGTTCGTCCTGCCGGGCAATATTCAGATCAAAAGCCTGTCGCTGACCGAGCTTGCCCTGCAAAACCTGGCGGGCCTGCCGCTGGGCAATAAAACCGTGCATTACAAGGACGGTAGCGCCCTGCCGGACTGGATGACCGTGACGTACCTCGAACAACTGGTCAGCCGCGTCGATATTGGCAAAACCTACCCCGCACACTTGAAAAAGCTGCTGGTGGACGATGCGGTGCACGCGGCGGCCTTGCAGAGGTTGTACACCTGCCAGTTATCCCTCGAGCTGCCGCTTCTGGCGCTGCAACACAAGATCCGTGGCAATGCCGGTATCAACGAACTCGGTTACCGGTATGTGGTTGCCGCCCTGAACAGCAGTGCCCAGGCGCGTCAGGTCGATGGGCATGAGATCGTCATCCGGCCGCTCGCGTTCGCTGCCCACCGCAGCGGTTCACAGACCGACACCGTGACCAACATGTTCGTCATCGGCCCGCGCGACGCGGACAAAGGCCCCTGCGTGCTTTATCGACCGCTGTTCCAAATGGCACTGATTCAGTACCCCAGCCACGCCAACCTGCTGTATGCGATCCAGCATTCCCGGCAACTGCGTGAATCGGTTCTGGCCTGGTTGCCGGACGATGTGCGATTCAACTACAGCCAGTTCGTGTTCACCGCCAAACTGCCGTCGGTGTGGACGATTCCGCAACTGTTGGTCAACCCGCTCACCGCCCTCGACATGTCCGGCCCTGTGACACTCGGCGCTGCAGTGATCGAAGGCGATATCCTGGCGACACTGCACACCACCAACGTTCAGGCAGTCATCAACCAGGCCGATCGCCAGTCCGTCTCCAATGCTGAAGCACGCTGGGCCAGCCTCAAGCGCGGCGGCTGGATGCTATTCAATGCGGCATTACCGTTTCTGGGCCGCAGTGTTGGTACGGCGGCATGGATATGGCAAATCATGGACGACTTGCAGGAGATCAGCGACGTCGCCAATCAAGAGTCCGGCAAGGTGGCCTGGACGGCGCTGGCCGATATTTTCCTCGCGCTGGGTATGGTGCTTGCTCATCGCGCAGCGGTCGGTGACAGGCCAGCCAGCGAATCGCTCCCCCTGGTGCCGGAGGAAGAACCGCAGGCAATAACCCCACCCTCCGAGGTGATCAAACCGCTCCGTTTGCCTGACATTACCAGTACCGAGTTGCCCGCCGCCCACGAGACCTCCGTCAACGCCATCGCCGCGCTACTGCGCTCGCCCCTTGCGCTGACCGCCCTGCTCGACAGCTTCAATATCTCCAAACCCGAAGGGCTCGGGGAGGCGGCCAGTACAGGTCGGCATCAGCACCTCTATGCACACGAGAACAAATGGTATGCCCCCGTCGGCAAACGCTGGTTTGAAGTGGAGATCAATGACAACGAAGACGTGCAGATCATCGACTCACGTCAGCAACTGCCATTAAAAGGCCCCTTGCTGACCCGCACCGCCGGCGGTCAATGGGTCCTCGATCTTCGCTTGCGCCTGCGCGGAGGCGGGCTGCGCAATCGCCGCAAGGAAGCCAAAAGCAAACGCGACAAACAAGCCGAAAAACTCACCGCCGACCTCAAGGCTTTCGACCTGACCATGGAGGATAAGCAAGCCCGGCTCGACCAGGCCCACAGCGCAATGACCGCTGCTCAGCCACAAGCCGTTGACGTGGCACGCCAACAGTATCTGGACACCCTCGACTCACAGAGCAAGGCGTACGGCGCGAACATCGAGCAGATCAAGGCATTGAACCTGGTGCAGAACATTCCCAACTACCGCACCACCATGATCCAGCGGCTGGAAATGCAGTTGTTTCTCGGCCAGCAGTGGCTCACTGAAAACGCCACCGACTATCAAACCAACGTGACCGCGACGATGGCGATGATTGCTGACGACGCCAATGTCGAACGGCAGGCCTTTGTCCAGGCCTGCGAACGAATGACCGATCAGACCCAGAGCATCATCGAAAAGGTCGAGTCGGCTCATAGCCGATTCCAGGAACTGGAACTGCTGGGCAAGGACGCCGTGGAAACCCTGGCCCTTTATCGAAAGGCGTTGCCGACCTACGACCTGAATGACCTCAAGCTTTTACAGATCAGCCTCGGGCAGGAAATCGGCCTCAAGCCCGGCGAGAACGCCTTCCGGGTCGAGGCACAACAGGCTTTGGAAACCCTGATCGAAGATGCTGCGCTGAATATTCAGAGCTCACTGAATCTGACCGCCGACGATGGCCTGAGCAACCTGCGTGAACGGATCGAAGCCCTGAGCAATGTTTCCGAGCAGTTCAGCTCGGTGGATCAACGCTTTGCCGACTTCACCGCAGAGTTTGCCAACCAGATTCAGACTGATCGACTCAGACACATACGCACGCGGGTGAGCGAGTTCAAGGCGGGAACAGATGTGCGCCTGGCGGATCTGCTGCGCAACAAACATTTACTCGACCCCTTGCCCGGGCCGTCGAGACCCTCCTCCGGTTCAGCCTCCGGGCGAAAAATCATCAAGACCAAGTTCAAGGGCACCTTGGTCGGCGAGCGGAAAAAAAGTGTTGATGGTCAAGACACTGACCTGGTTGAAGTGCGTAGCGAGCTCACAGGGGTGATCGCTACGTTTCATGAGAAGTCGCCGGGGGAATGGGTCGAACAGGGCAGTACACACTCGCAGCCTGCCAAGGCCAGACCGAATCTCAAAAGAAGCCTCGCGCAGGGTCAGGCCTTGATCGACGGGCTGGCGGCGTTTCATCGACTGATCGAAGCCCGCATCAAACGAGATCGACGAGTACCCGTCGAGATTGAGGAGGAATACCACCGCCATGCCGACCGTTTAACCAGAGCCAATGCAGCAATAGATGAGGCGTTGACCGCCAGCAATCTCACCGCCGGCTCCTCCGCCGGAACTGAAGCCCTCGGTCACGCGCTCAGCGACGCCGCGACCCGCCTGTATGAAAAAGGCACCAGCACCCGCATCCGCATGATCAAACAACAACCGCCATCGGCTGCCGGGGTCGAGTGGCTTAAAAGCAAAGATGAGGTCTACATCTACAAAACCGTTACGCGACGCAAACTCCAAAGCCGTCCCAATGACTTTCTGGACGAGTACGAAGTACGCGAGGTCAAGACCCGAAAGGTCCTGTGTTATGCGCACTTTCACTACACCAGCGTGAGCGCCCCGGACATTGCGTTCGAAGCCGGCCACATGAAAACCGTCGCACAGCGTCACCTCGGTGGCGCCTATGAACTGCGCGGCCTCAATAATCAGCAAGTCATTGATATTTACCGCAGCGAGATTTCAACGCAGCTCGCCGAGAACGTGTTCTTCACTCTCGCCAAGCCTGTTGCAACCGGGTCAGCGCCGCTTTGATCGCAGCCTCCGGCACGGCGGCAAAACCCAGTACCAGGCCGGCACGCTGGTCGGGCGCGGTCAATGAGTCAGGCAACCAGTAATTGCTCAAACCGTTGATCTCCACATCCACGCGAGCAGCCTGCTCAACCAGTTGCTGCTCGCGCTCGATGCTGTCCACAGCCACCGTCAGGTGCAACCCGGCAGACACCGCCGGCAGCTTGCCGACACCGGCGATGGCTGTCGGCCAACCGTCGAGCAGGGTATTGCGACGACTCAGCGCGGCCCGGCGCATCCGGCGGATATGCCGCTGGAAATGCCCGGCCGCCATGAATTCAGCCATTACCGCCTGCGTGCTCACCTCGGAATGCCGGACGTCCACCGCCCGGCGTTGCGAAAACGCTTCCACCAGCCCCGGTGGCAGCACCAGATAACCCAGGCGCAACGCCGGGAACGCGACCTTGCCGAAGGTGCCGACATACAGCACGCGCCCCTGGCGATCGAGCGCCGCCAACGGAGCCAATGGCGCGCCGGTGTAGCGGTACTCGCCGTCGTAGTCATCCTCAATGATCCAGCCTTGGGTGCGTTCAGCCCAGGCCAGCAACTCAAGACGTCGCGCCAGACTCATCACCACGCCCGTCGGGTATTGATGGGACGGCGTGACATAAGCCACGCGGCAATCAGTGGCCGCCGACAATGCCGAGCAATCCATACCCTCTTCATCCACAGCAATCCCGCGCAACCGGCCACCCGCCACAGCGAACGCATGACCGGCCGCGCGGTACCCCGGATTTTCGATGCCGACACCATCGCCCGGCTCCACCAGCAACTGTGCACAAAGGCTAATGCCCTGCTGTGCGCCACTGGTGATCACAATTTGCTCAGCCGAGCACTGCATACCGCGCGAACTGCGCAAATAAGCGGCGATCATCCCGCGTAACCGCGCGTCGCCCGCCGGGTCGCCGTAACAGAGCTGCTGAAGATCCGGTTTACGCCAGAAAGCCGCGTTGAGCTTGGCCCAGACGTCAAACGGAAACAGATCGAAGGCCGGCACGCCGACGCGAAATGCCCGTGGCGGGCCACTGGGAGGTTTGGATAAATGGTTGTTTTTCACCCGACTCAGCGGATCGTTGTGGATAACTTTACTGGATGGATCAACAGGCAAATCCAGCCAATTTGTGGATAAGGCTGTGGGTAAGCCTGTTGAAAACCCTGTGGATACTTTTGTGGATAGTTTTTTTGCCGAGAGTTGTTCACCGGGCAATTGCGCCACGTAAGTACCATCGCCCACTCGTCCCTCAATAAAGCCTTCGGCGTAGAGCTGATCGTAGGCACGAACCACGCTGTTGCGCGAAATCGCCAGTGCCGCCGCCAGATCACGACTGGCCGGCAGCCGCGTGCCACTGCTCAATCGACCGTCGAGCACGCGCAGGCGCAACGCTTGATAGAGCTGGCGGCTCAAGCCTTGGCGACGGTCGAGTTCAATACCGGCCGGGTTGAAGGAAAGCGACAGCGTGCTCGAATCGGGCATGGCAATGGACCTATGAAATTGGTCATCAATGGCTCTTACAACAGACCAATAGCCTGCCTACGATGCTGGCATTCGCCAAGGAAAATATCTCCATGTACACGCCACGCGCCTTTGCCATCGACGAGTTGTCGCAGCTCCACGAACTGATCCTCGCCACCCGCCTCGCCATTCTGGTGACCCACGGCGAAACCGGTCTGCAAGCCAGCCATGTGCCGGTGCTGCTGCATTGCGAGCAAGGCGAAAACGGCACGCTCTACGGGCACCTGGCCAAGGCTAATCCGCAGTGGAAAGACTTGCGCGACGGCGCCGAAGCGATGCTGATCTTTGCCGGCCCGGACGCCTACGTCAGCCCGGGCTTTTACCCAAGCAAAGCCGAACACGGCAAAGTGGTGCCAACCTGGAACTACGTCGCCGTCCACGCCTATGGCCACGCCGAAACTTTCAGTGATGGCGGACGCCTGCTCGACATCGTCAGCACCCTCACCGACCGCCATGAAGCCGGCCGCGCGCAACCGTGGAAGGTCGACGACGCCCCCGCTGATTACATCGACGGCATGCTCAAGGCCATCGTCGGTTTCGCCATTCCCATCGACCGTCTCGAAGGCAAACGCAAGCTCAGCCAGAACCGCAGCCCCGAGGACATTGCCGGTGTGCGCGAAGGGCTCGCGGCCAGCCCCGAAGTCAATGATCAAACCCTCGCCCAATTGATGCGTTAAGGAAAACACATGAGTCAGATCGATATCCGCCCAGTTACCGCCGGCGACCACGCCGCCTGGCTGCCGCTGTGGCAGGCTTACCTGGCCTTCTACAAAGGCGAACTGCCGGACGCCGTCACGCACAGCACCTGGCAGCGCTTTCTCGATCCGAGCGAGCCGACTCATGCCGCGCTCGCCTGGGCTGACGGCAAAGCGGTGGGCATGGTGCATTACATCTACCATCGCTCGAACTGGAGCATCGAAAACTCCTGCTACCTGCAAGACTTGCTGGTCGAGGAACACACTCGCGGCAGCGGCGTCGGTCGCCTGCTGATCGAACACGTCTACGCCACGGCCAAGGCCGACGGTTGCTGCAAAGTCCATTGGCTGACCCACGAAACCAATGCCACCGCGATCCAGCTCTACGAGCGCATCGCCGAGCGCCCGGGGTTCATCCAGTTTCGCAAAGCCCTTTAAGGAGAGACGCTCATGACTGCTTCACTTGCCGACTGGAAAGGCGTCCCCGCCCCGACCACCAAACTGCTCGAAGGTCGCTTCATCCGCCTGGAAAGACTCGACCCGGCGCGCCACGCCGACGAGCTGTTCAACGCCCTGCAAGGCGCCGGTGCCGACCCGAAACTCTGGGATTACTTGCCCTACGGCCCGTTCCCGGAGCGCAGCGTGTTCAATGCCTGGCTGAACAATCACGCGGCCAGCAGCGATCCGTATTTCTTCAGCGTCATCGACCGCGCGACAAATCAGGTGCAAGGCATCCTCAGCCTGATGTCGATTGTTCCGGCTCAGGGCCGCATCGAAATCGGCCACGTCACCTTCGGCGCACCGATGCAGCGCTCGCCAAAAAGCACCGAGGCGGTTTATCTACTGGCGAAGTATTCATTTGAGCTCGGCTACCGTCGCCTCGAATGGAAGTGCAACAACGGCAACGCCCGCTCCAAATACGCGGCCGAACGCTTGGGCTTCAGCTTCGAAGGCGTGTTCCGCCAGCACATGGTGGTCAAGGGTCAGAACCGCGACACCGCGTGGTATTCGATTCTGGATGGTGAGTGGCCGGCGATTGCGGCGGGGTTTGAGCGGTGGCTGTCGGATGAAAACCAGACGCCTGATGGGCAGGTGAAGGGGTTGGTCGAGTGCCGTTCTTAACCTTTTAAAAGCAAAAGATCGCAGGCTGCGATCTTTTGATCTTTAACTGATATCTCGCCGAATCCGCACAACGCCCATCTTCATCCCAAACGGACGAAACACGGCGTTCAGCGACTTCAGCGTCTGATTACCTTCACCGTGTTCGATGTGCACCAAGGTACGAACCGAAATTTTGCACATTTTCGCGAATTGGGTCTGATGCAAACCCGTCACTTCCACACGCAAGCGGCGAACGGCTTCACCGATCTCAAGCGTTCCCTGAGCGAGCGCCTCTTTTATGTTTTCAATAAGCACAGTGCGTTCGGCAACGGTCAGGCTCATTTCAGATCCCACTTTCAATCACTTGTCATTCACGCATCAATACCGTTTGTCCCAGCCAATGTGCTGGCAGCACATACGCATGCGCCGCCAGCGCGTTGATCACTCCGTTGGCACTAACCTGTCCAGCACCCGATTGACCGCCAGCTCTGCCAGCATCACCACCTGCGCGATGCCTTGCAGGGTTTTGCGGTGGGTACCTTCAACCTGCGCGATATGGTTGTTGATCATGACGGTGGCCGAGCCAAGGGTTTCACTGGCATCTACCAGCAAGGACTCGTTGTCGGCCTCGGGGCTTGCCATGTAGAGCGTGTTGGGTTTGTAAGGCGCGGCCATGATGTCGGCCGCCGATGGGCCGAGATAGTGGTCGAGGGCGCGCTCGGCGGCTTCGTGGAATTTCTTTGAATCGGGCGATTCGTAGGGGGATGCCGGGTCTGTGACCGGCGGGTTTGGCGTTACTTTGAACATCGGAATGTACCTTTGTAAGGCCGCCCCATCCCGCTGCTAAACGATAGGGTGGCGGCTATGCGCAAGTTAGCAGACCGGTCATTCCGAAACCCGGCGCACCCGAAGGTGCCATGCGCACAGCCACCATCAAGCGCAGGCAAATGCCAGACTGGATGAGACTTGTACGGCCGGAATGAAATGAAGCCGGGCTGCTAAACCCGATCACTGGGAATCAGTGACCCGATCAAGTTACGCAGCCCGCCCAGGGCGCACAAGCCGGCGGATTCTGGTGCATGCGTAGGCAGCGGCGCAAGGTTTTGTAGGTCGCAAGACGTAAAGCCAACAGGCTTTAAACAAGAGCGACGGCAGAGGTTTACTGCACAAGAATAATTGGCGATTTTTCTGTCGTATCAGGCCTCTTCTCTTAACCGAGTTTCTGCGCCAGCACCGCAATATGCTCCGGGCCGATCCCGCAGCAACCGCCCAAATGACTGGCACCACGCTGCTGCCAATCAAGCGCCCAATGCAGATAACCCGGCGGGTCGAGATCTTCGCGCAACGGGTCGAGTCCGTCATTGGCCGTGGCTTCTTTGGGCTGCGGCGGAAACGCATTGGCATACGCGCCGATGTGAATCTTCACCCCCAGACGTTCGAAGGTTTCGCGCGCCGCGTCAATCGCCGCGCCGATCACTTCCGGCTGGCTGCAATTGAAAAGCAGCGTCTCGACGCCCAACTCGGCGGCCACCGCAGCGGCTTCGGCAACCGGTTCGCCGGAGCGCAAGCGCGGCACTTCGTCGGTGTCTTCGTCCTTCAAGGTAAACGACAACCAGAACGGCTTGCCGTCCTGCGGCAGCCCGGCGTGGATGGCCCGCGCCTCGACGATCGAACTCTGGGTTTCCGCCAGCCACAGGTCAACGTGCGGGGTCAGGCCCTTGACCAACGGGTTGAGCAACTCGGTCACACGGGACGCCTCGAACAGATCCGGGCGATAAGAACCGAACAACGGCGGCAAGGAACCGGCCACCCGCACGGCTTTGCCCGAAGCCTCTACCGCACGCCGCGCCAGTTCACCGGCCAACGCCGCCAGCGCCTGCCCTTCAGCGGCGAAGCGCTCTTCGCCGATGTGGAACGGCACCACTGCGTAACTGTTGCTGGTGATCACATTGGCACCGCTGGCGATGTAGGCGGCGTGTACCGCTTGCACTGCTTGCGGCGCTTCGCTCAGCGCCAGGGCTGACCACTCTGGCTGCCGGAATGGCGCACCGGCGCGTTGCAACTCACGGCCCATGCCGCCATCGAGAATAATCGTGTTTGCTGCGCCCATATGCCTTTCACTCATAAGCTTATGAAAATAACTCACTATCAGAGTCGTTCTTATAACTATTTAATACGCACCATTCCGTTAATAACAACCTCTTTTTTAACCAGGGATCGACTGTGAAATTTCAACCGCTACTGGCCCTGGGCCTGACGATTCTGGCCGCCTCCACCCAAGCCTTCGGCGGCGCCACGCTGGATCGCGTCGAGCAGAAAAAAGAGTTGGTCGGCGTACTGATGGAAAGCTACCCGCCCTTCTCGTTTCTCAACGAGCAAAACCAGCTCGACGGCTTCGACGTTGACGTCGCCAAAGCCGTGGCGGACAAACTGGGCGTGAAACTGCGCCTCGAAACACCGTCCTGGGACGTCATTGCCGCCGGGCGCTGGAGCGGGCGCTACGACATCTGCATCTGCTCGATGACCCCGAGCAAGGCCCGCGCCGAGGTGTTCGATTTCCCTGTCGAGTACTACGCTTCGCCAGCCGTGATCGTGGTCAACGCCAAAGACGATCGCATCCACAGTGCCAAGGATCTGAGCGGCAAGAAAGTCGGCCTGACCAGCGCCTCCAGTTACGAAAGTTATTTGAACAAGAATCTGGTCATCGAAGGCGCCGAAGACACGCAGTTGCAGTACCCGTTCGAAGAGGTGCAGATCGCCCCTTATGACACCGACAACGTTGCCTTCCAGGACTTGGGCCTGGGCGCTGGCGTGCGACTGGATGCGATCCTCACCAACCTCGTCACTGCGCAACCCCGCCTGAACGAAGACAAACGCTTCAAACTGGCCGGCGAGGCGCTGTACTCGGAGCCGAACTCGGTGGCCATCGAAAAGGGTGATGCCCAGTGGGATGCGAAAGTGCGCGAGGTGTTTGCGCAGCTCAAGCAGGACGGCACCCTGAGCAAGCTCTCGCAAAAATGGATCGGCGCCGATATCAGTCAATGACTTCTTTTCCGACACCTCCACAGCCACCTCAACCGGTGGCTGAATCACTTCTGCGCCGACTCTTCGGTTTTCGTACGCGGCTGTACCTGACATGGGCGGTGATGCTCTGCCTGTTCGCCGGGTTCTTCCTGAGCTTCGACCTGAAGTTCTCGATCATCCTCGACAAACTGCCCAACCTGGTCGGCCTCAAACTCGCACCCAATGGCTTTCTGCAAGGCGCGGCGCTGACGTTGTTTCTGTGCGTATGCTCGATTGTCGCCTCGTCATTGCTGGGCTTCGTTACCGCTCTGGCGCGACTGTCGAAAAGCGCCGTGGCCTTCGGCATCGCCAGTTTCTACGCCTCGTTCTTTCGCGGCACGCCACTGCTGATCCAGATCCTGCTGATCTACCTCGGCTTGCCGCAACTGGGCATCGTGCCCGGCGCCATCGCTGCCGGGATCATCGCGCTGTCGCTGAACTACGGCGCCTATCTCAGCGAGATTTTCCGCGCCGGCATCCTCGGCGTTCCCTACGGCCAACGCGAAGCGTCGCTGGCGCTGGGCATGCGCGAGAGCGTGATTTTCTGGCGCATCACCCTGCCCCAAGCCATGCGCACCATCATCCCGCCGACCACCAACCAATTCATCTCGATGCTCAAAGACTCGTCGCTGATCTCGGTGATGGGCGTTTGGGAAGTGATGTTTCTGGCGCAGTCGTATGGTCGTTCAAGCTATCGCTACATCGAAATGCTCACGACCGCCGCGATCATTTACTGGGTGATGTCGATCGGGCTGGAGCTGATCCAGGCGCGCATGGAACGGCATTACGGCAAGGCTTACGAGCGCCGAACTTAAGGTGTTCTGCAACACCACAGACATCATTCTGTAAAAACCCACCGCTATACAGGACGGCCCGCTTATAACAAAAGGCCGTCCGTCCATGCCCTTCCCGCCTCAGCGCCTGTCCCTCGCCATCGCTCTGTTGATCGCCACCACGGCCGCTCACGGTAAAACCGTGCAGATCGACACTGCCACCACCGCCTCGCAAACCCTGGGCGGCAGCGACACGCTGACAATTTCGGCGCCGGGCAGCATCACCAACAGTGGCAAGGCCGTCAGCCTGAAGGACAGCACCAGCGGCGCCGGGGTGGTGATCGATAACGCCGGCAAAATCGTTTCAACCGGTGGCCGGGCCATCGACAGCAGCGGCGGCCTGACCCAGGCGCGCAACTACGCCCTCTACAACCGCAGCGGCGGGCAGATTCTCGGCGCCAACGATGCCTTGCGCATCGACAGCAACTTCGTCAGCGGCAGCCTGTTGATTGATAACAGCGGCATCATCCGCTCCACCACCGGCCAAGGGCTGGATCTGGATGCACTGCGCAGCGACGGGGTGAAAACCACGATCATCAACCGCACAGGCGGACTGATTCGCGGCGACGCCAGCGACGGCATGAAGACCGGCGCCAACGCGACGATTACCAACTACGGCGAGATTTCCACCGGTGACTCGAACAACGCCGATCAGAAATTCGACGGCATCGATATCGACACCGCAACCGGTGTCAGCGTGACCAACTACGGCGTCATTTCCGGCGGCCGCCACGGCATCACCACCGACCTCGGCGCAACACTGATCAACTACGGGCAGATCACCGGCCGCAATGGCTCCGGCTTCGGCTCCGATGGCGACGGCACGGTGATCAACCACGGCACCATCACCGGCGCCTATTCCGGGCTGCAACCCAACGGTGACGGCGACGGCGTGGACATCGACAAGATCGCCCACATCGAAAACTACGGCACCATCCAAGGCGTCGGCGCGGGCGGTGTCGACAAGGGTGGTTTTGCCAATGGCAGTGAGGGCATCGCCCTCGGCGGCGGCTACATTCTCAACGCCAGCGGCGCGATGATCAGCGGCGCCACCAGTGCCATTCTGGTGGATGACGGCAGCGGTGGCTCGGGGCTGGCGGCGACCACGCTGGAGAACTTCGGCACCATCCAGGGCCTCGACGGTTTCGGCGTGAAGCTTGTCGGAGAGTTCGCCGACAACGTCATCAACGGCGGCACGATCAGCGGCAGCAATGGCCTGGCGCTGGATCTGGGCGGCGGCGATGACAGCCTGAACTTGCGCAATGGCAGTCGCTTCGTCGGTAGGGTCGATGGCGGTAGCGGGTACGACCGGGTGGTGATGGACGACGCGGCGGGCGGCAGCTTCGGCGAGAGTCGCAACTTTGAATGGCTGGAGGTCAAGCAAGGCGCGTGGACGCTGACCGGTACTGGCGATTTCAGTGATGGCGGTGCGGTGCGTGACAACGCGACGCTGATCAACCAAGGCAGTATCGCAGGCAACCTGACCGTGGATGCCGGCGGTGTATATGCCGGCGGTGGTTCGGTGGGCAGCCTCAACGTCAACGGCACGCTGCGAACCGACACCAGCCTCGGCCGCGCGACCATTGTTCATGACCTGAACATGGGCAGCGCCTCCACCCTCGCCTACGGCGTCAACGCCGACGGCAGCAGCGCGTCAGTGCAGGTCGGCGGCACCGCGAATCTCAACGGCGCGAACCTGGCGGTAAACCCCGGCAGCGGCACTTATCCATGGCAGAGCCATTACACCGTGCTGCAAAGCTCACAGGTCAACGGCACCTTCGGCAACGTCACCAGCGACTACGCGTTTCTCACGCCGACGCTGGCCTATACGCCGACTCAAGTCGATCTGACGTACACCCGCAACGACGTAGCCTTCAATGATTTCGCCGCCACCGGCAACGGCAGCAACGCCGCCAACAGCCTGGCCTCGATGGGCAAGAACAACGCGCTGTACAACGCGTTGCTCAACACCACCCAAAGCACGGCCGGCGCGGCGATCGAGCAACTGGCCGGCGCCAGCAACGCCAACCTCACCAGCGCGACCCTCGGCGCCAGCAGCCAGGTCGGCAGCAGCATGCTCTCGGCGATGCAGCAGATCGGCGGCAGCCCGGGACTGATGGTCGGCCTCGATCAGCGCGATACACCCGTGTTGGCGGCCAACGGCGTGCCATCCGCAGCGCGTAACCTGAATGATCCGAACGCGCGCGGCCGCCTCTGGCTGCAAGGCATCGGTGGCTACGGCAAGCTCGACGGCGAACACGGCAGCAGCGGTCTGGAACAGCGCACCAAGGGCAGCGTACTCGGTGCCGACTGGTCTCTGAATCCGCAATGGCGTCTAGGCGTGCTCGGTGGTTATTCGAAAACCGATCTGGACGCTACCGGCGTCGATGGCAACGTCGAGAGCTGGCATGCCGGCGTATACGCATTGCATCAGAACGGCCCGATCTCTCTGCGCCTCGGCGCGGCGTACAGCGGCCATCAAGGCGAAAGCAAACGCACCATCGCCTTCAACGGTTTCAGCGATCGCCCGAAAGGCGACTACGACGCCGACAGCCAGCAAGCCTTCGCCGAACTCGGCTATGCCATGGGCAGCGGTCGTCTCAGCGCCGAACCGTTCGCCAGCCTCGGCTACCAGCGCTACCACCGCGACAGCTATCGGGAAAAGGGCGGCGCCGCGGCGCTGCAAGTCGACAGCCAGACCCAGGACAACTTCAGCAGCACCTTCGGCCTGCGCCTGGCGCACCTGAGCAGCCTGGACAACGGCATGAGCCTGACCCCGCGCATGGCCGTGGGCTGGAAGCACACCTATGGCGACGTCAGCAGCTCGACGCGTCAGGCCTTCGTGGTCGGCGGCACGGCGTTCAGTGTCGATGGCAGTTCGCTGGATCGGGACAGTCTGGTGCTGGAGGCCGGGCTGGATGTGGGCATTTCGGCGCGGCATACGCTGGGTGTGGGTTACAGCGGTGAAATGGGTAGCGACAGTCGTAACCACGGCTTGATTGGGCAGTGGCAGATGAGTTTTTGATTATTGAATAGCCGGCGGGGGGCTTGATTGCGCGTAGGAAAAAGAGCCGGTGCCGCGGGTTAAAAACACCGGTTCCGGATCTGGTGGAAGATTTCGACACCACGATGCGATGTCGCCTGCAAGGCTGCGGGAAGCAGCCGACATCGGAATTTTCGGTGCCTTCATAGAGTTGGGTCTCCAGTTCAACGAGGCTCAACTCAATGACCATTCACTACACGTTCCGCCCCCACCACCTGGCATTAGCGATTGCGCTGACAATGGGATGGACGGGGGCTTCCTTCGCACAAGAGCCGGACATCCAGGCCATCGAAAATGCTACTGAAGGAAAACTCAAAAAACCAAGGAAACGAACGCCCAAAGCGCCAGTTGATTCAGGCAGTCTCTCCACCCTTGATAAAGGGATTGATCAGAGCCCTGGGCGGCAATCCACTCAACCGCCGGGTCATGTGCCGCCTACGGAGTTGCTGAGCGATACCTCTCCCGACACCAGAGGTGGGCTGGCGCCCGACAGGGACGCGACGGTCGAGCCTTTGGCATCCAGCCCGAATGCTCGGGCGCTCGAACTCAGCATTGAAGAAAACCCCTCTCCACTTGAAAAACCCCAACAACCTGAGGCATCCGAGCAACCGGCGAACGCTATCAGCCCTGCAGCACCGTCGAATAGCGCTGTCTCGGCCCTGCTCAACACCGATGAACAGAAGGCTGGTATGGCCCTCGAACAACTCGCCGCCGGCAGCAACGCCAACCTCGCCAAAGCCACACTGAGCAGCATCACGCCTATAACCGCGAGCATGCTTTCCGCCATGCGCCAATTGGATAGCCGCTCGGGCGCTGCGTCTGGCTCTGGCAGTTCACCTCGACAGGCTGCCGGGAGCGCAGAATCCGGACGCGTCTGGGTTCAGGCGCTGGGCCATGGCGGCAAGGTTGATCGTGAAGCTGACAGCACCCTGAAACACGCCACCCAGGGTCTGGTCGTGGGCGCTGACTGGCGGCTCGATGAGCAATGGCATGTCGGCCTGCTGGGCGGTAAATCCCAGACGAAACTGGATGCCCGCCAGTACGATGGCGACCTCGACAGCTGGCACCTCGGCGCCTACGCCGTACGTCAGGACGGGCCGCTGGCGCTGCGCCTCGGTGCCACCTATGCCAGCCATGACGGCAGCAGCAAACGTCGGGTGGCGTTCAATGGATTCAGCGATCGCCTCAAAGGCAATTACGACGCCAACACCCAGCAAGCCTTTGCCGAACTGGGCTTCAACCTCGGTCGTAACAACGTCACGCTTGAGCCATTCGCCAGCCTTGGCTATCAACGTTATCAACGTGACAGCTACAGCGAAAAAGGCGGCGATGCAGCGCTGAAAGTTTCTGGGCAAACCCGCGATAACCTCAGCAGTACCTTTGGCCTGCGCACGGCAAAACTCAATCGCCTGGATAACGGCATGAGCCTGACACCTCGATTCAGTGCCGGCTGGAAACACACCTTCGGCGAGCTCGACAGCGATACTCGCCAGCAACTGGTCAAGGGTGGCAAGCGCTTCGAAGTGGCCGGTGCCGCGCTGGATCGCAACAGCCTGGGCATCGACGCCGGTCTCGATCTCGGACTGTCGGCCAACCACACATTGGGCGTGGGTGTCACCGGCGAGTACGGTACCGAGAGCCGCAATCAGGGTGTGATGGGCCAGTGGCGAATGGCGTTCTGATGGTCTGAACACTGTCCCTGTGGGCGCGAGCTTGCTCGCTCCCACAGGGGATTTGTGTGAGTCAGTAATTTCAGGCGAAAAAAAGGGGAGCACATGCCCCCCCGAGGTTTAAAGCGTTGGATCGCGGCCGTTATCTCAGCCTTCGATCTCGATCAGGATTTCGCCCGGATTCACCCGGTCGCCCTTGGCGACATGAATGGCGGTGACCTTGCCGGCGATGGCCGCCTGCACTTCGGTTTCCATCTTCATGGCTTCAGTGATCAGCACAGCCTGGCCAGCCTTGACGGTGTCGCCTTCCTTGACCAGCACATCGACGATGTTGCCCGGCATGGTGGTGCTGACGTGGCCCGGTGCAGAGGCCTGCTTGCGCTTGCTGCTGCCACCGCTGACGAATTCGTTGAGCGGTTCGAACACCACTTCTTCCGGCATGCCGTCGATGGACAGGTAGAAGTGACGCTTGCCTTCAGCCTTCACGCCAACACCGGTGATATCAACGCGGTAGGTTTCGCCGTGGACGTCGATGACGAACTCGGTTGGCACACCCTCGCCGCCCGCCGACGCGACGCTGCCCGCCTCTGGAATCGGCAGCAGCACTTCCGGCGTGAGGGTGCCGGCGGCACGCTCTTCAAGGAACTTGCGGCCGATGTCCGGGAACATGGCGAAGGTCAGCACGTCTTCTTCGGACTTGGCCAGAGCACCGATGTCGGCACGCAACTTGGTCATTTCCGGCTTGAGCAGATCGGCCGGGCGCACGTCGATGACTTCTTCGCTGCCGATGGCCTGACGACGCAGCTTCTCGTCGACCACGCCCGGTGCCTTGCCGTAACCACCTTGCAGGTAGAGCTTCACTTCGTTGGTGATGGTCTTGTAGCGCTCGCCGGCCAGGACGTTGAAGAACGCCTGAGTACCAACGATCTGCGAGGTCGGGGTCACCAGCGGCGGGAAACCGAGGTCTTCACGCACACGCGGGATTTCCGCCAGCACTTCGGCCATGCGGTTCAGCGCGCCCTGCTCTTTCAACTGGTTGGCGAGGTTGGAGATCATCCCGCCCGGCACCTGGTTGACTTGCACACGGGTATCGACGGCGGTGAATTCGCTTTCAAACTGGTGGTACTTCTTACGCACGGCGTAGAAGTACAGGCCAATTTCTTGCAGCAGCTCCAGGTTCAGACCGGTGTCGTACTCGGTGCCTTTAAGCGCGGCGACCATCGATTCGGTGCCCGGGTGGCTAGTGCCCGAGGCGAAGCTGGAGATCGCGGTGTCGATGTGGTCGGCGCCGTTTTCGATGGCCTTGAGCTGACACATGGTCGCCAGACCGGCCGTGTCGTGGGAGTGGATGAACACCGGCAGCGACTGCTCGGCTTTCAGCGCCCGGACCAGTTCGCCAGTGGCATACGGGGTCAACAGGCCGGCCATGTCCTTGATCGCCACCGAGTCGCAACCCATGGCTTCCATTTGTTTGGCTTGCGCCACGAAGGCGTCGATGGTGTGCACCGGGCTGGTGGTGTAGGCGATGGTGCCTTGGGCGTGTTTGCCCGCCGCTTTCACCGCTTCGATAGCCACGCGCAGGTTACGCACATCGTTCATGGCGTCGAAGATGCGGAACACGTCGATGCCATTAACGGCGGCTTTAGCGACGAAGGCTCTCACTACGTCGTCGCTGTAGTGGCGGTAGCCCAGCAGGTTCTGCCCGCGCAGGAGCATTTGCAGACGCGTGTTAGGCAGTGCAGCGCGCAGTTGGCGCAGGCGCTCCCACGGGTCTTCCTTGAGAAAACGTACGCAGGCGTCGAACGTCGCGCCGCCCCAGCATTCCAGCGACCAGTAGCCGACTTTGTCGAGCTTGTCGCAGATCGGCAGCATGTCTTCGGTGCGCATGCGGGTGGCGAGCAGCGATTGGTGAGCGTCGCGCAGGATGGTGTCGGTTACAAAAATCTTTTTAGTCATTGTTCTATTCCTCACAGGCCTGCGTGGGCGGCGATGGCGGCGGCGATGGCCAGGGCCAGCTCTTCGGGTTTGCGCTTGATCGAGTAGTTGGTCAGTTCAGGGTGGCTTTCAACGAAGCTTGTATTGAACTGGCCGCTACGGAATTCCGGGTTGCGCAGGATTTCCTGGTAGTAGGCGGCGGTGGTTTTCACACCTTGCAGTCGCATGTCGTCGAGGGCGCGCAGGCCACGATCCATGGCCTCTTCCCAAGTCAGCGCCCAGACCACCAGTTTCAGGCACATCGAGTCGTAGAACGGCGGGATGGTGTAACCGGTGTAGATCGCCGTGTCAGTTCGCACGCCCGGGCCACCGGGGGCGTAGTAACGGGTGATCTTGCCGAAGCTCGGCAGGAAGTTGTTTTTCGGGTCTTCGGCGTTGATGCGGAACTGCAACGCGAAACCACGGTGCTGGATGTCTTCCTGCTTCACCGACAGCGGCAGGCCGGAGGCGATGCGAATCTGTTCGCGGACGATGTCGATCCCGGTGATTTCTTCAGTGATGGTGTGTTCCACCTGCACCCGGGTGTTCATCTC
Organism: Pseudomonas sp. NPDC087639; assembly: GCF_044743385.1. Taxonomy (NCBI): domain Bacteria; kingdom Pseudomonadati; phylum Pseudomonadota; class Gammaproteobacteria; order Pseudomonadales; family Pseudomonadaceae; genus Pseudomonas; species Pseudomonas sp. NPDC087639. Next base: position 33,610 of record NZ_JBIUWI010000014.1, read on the forward strand.
CATGAAGTACACCTCGCCCTCGGCGAGCAGGAACTCCACGGTGCCGGCGTTCTCGTAACCGACAGCCTTGGCCGCACGCACCGACAGGTCGCCGATGTAGGCGCGCTGTTCCGGGGTCAGTTGCGGGCTCGGCGCGATTTCGATCAGCTTCTGGTTGCGACGCTGGATCGAGCAGTCACGCTCAAACAGGTGCACGACGTTGCCAAAGCTGTCGCCGAGGATCTGCGCTTCGATGTGCTTGGGATTGACGATGCATTTTTCGAGGAACACTTCCGCCGAGCCGAAGGCCTTGGTGGCCTCAGAGATAACGCGAGGGAAATTCTGTTCGAGCTCTTCGCGACTGTTGCAGCGACGGATACCGCGACCGCCACCACCGGAAGTGGCCTTGAGCATCACCGGGTAACCGATGCGGTCACCCTCGATCAGCGCTTCTTCGATGCCTGCGACGTTGCCTTCAGTGCCCGGCGTGACCGGCACGCCGGCCTTGATCATGCTGCGGCGCGCTTCGGTCTTGTCGCCCATGCGGCGAATGACTTCTGCCGACGGGCCAATGAATTTGATTCCGCGTTCGGCGCAGATGTCGGCCAGTTCGGCGTTTTCCGAGAGGAAACCGTAACCGGGGTGCAGTGCATCACAGCCGGTTTCCACGGCCAGGTTCACCAGCTTGCGCGGGTTGAGGTAACCGGCCAGTGGCTCGGCACCGATGCTGTGGGCCTCGTCCGCACGCTTCACATGCAACGCATGCCGGTCGGCGTCGGAAAAAATCGCAACCGAGCGAATGCCCATTTCGGCGCAGGCTCGCACGATTCGTACGGCAATCTCACCACGGTTGGCGATCAGGATCTTTGTTATCACTTGGAGGTTCCCTTGAGCCGGTGGCACCACGACCTGCTAGACCCAGGCCGACGCGTGACCAAATGTTTCAATTTAGTCGCGACCCCACACTAGCGCCCACAAGGGATTAACAAAAATGAATAAAAATTGGGTTAGCCATAAGTAAAGACTTATAGTCAGCGCATCATCTAGCGTTCAGAGCTTGTAGAAAATGCGTAAGTCCTTGATGCGTATGACATTGCGTCAGTTGCAGATCTTCAACGAGGTTTGCGATTTACGTTCTTATAGCCGCGCAGCCGATGAAATGTCTCTCACACAACCGGCCGTCAGCCTACAGATTCGTCAGTTGGAAGAGCTGATCGGGCAGCCATTGTTCGATTACGTCGGCAAAAAACTCTACATGACCGAAGCTGCCGAAGCCCTTCAACGTGCCAGTCGAGACATTTTCGGGCGCTTGGAAAACCTCGATATGCAGCTGTCGGACATGCAGGGTTCGTTGCAGGGTCAGCTGAAACTGGCGGTGGAATCGAGCGCCAAGTACTTCGTGCCGCACCTGTTCGCGGCGTTCAAGCGCCAACATCCGGAAGTCAATCTGCAACTGACCGTGGTCAACCGCGGCCAGGTGATCCGGCGTCTCTCGGACAACCGCGACGATCTGGTGATCATGTCGATGGTGCCGCAGGACATGGGCCTGGAATTTCTGCCGTTCTTGAACAACCCCATCGTGGCCACGGCGCGCCCGGATCATCCGTTGGCGCATATGGGGCCGCTGCGCTTGCAGGATCTTGAACCGTATACGTTGCTGATCCGCGAACCCGGTTCAGGCACGCGACTGGCCTGCGAGGAATACTTCAAAGAGAAACGCGTGCACTTCACCCAGACCCAGGAAGTGGCCTCGGCCGAAGCTCAGCGCGAATGCGTGGTGGCGGGTCTGGGCCTGGCGCTGTTGACGCGCCACGCCCTGAACCTGGAGCTGGCGACCGGCGGCCTGGTCGAGTTACCGGTCGAAGAGTTGCCGCTGTTCCGTAGCTGGTGCCTGGTGCAAGCCAAAGCGAAACGACTGTCACCGGTGGCGCACGCCTTCCTGGCGTTTATCCGCAGCGAGCGCGTGCAGATCAGTGCGCTGGTTGAGCGCTTCGACGGGAAGCTGCCGGTGCTGCCTGCCAGTGATTGATCTCGGGAAAATCGCCGATTTCGGCCTGAAGCTGACGGAGTTCGAAGCGATCTTCGATCGCGCGGCGAAACTCCATGCGGCGCTGGTCTTCCTGCTGACGACGGGTTTTCGCGGCGCTGTTGCGTTCTTCGTAAGGCTGAGCCATTTCGAGTCTCCCAAGGCGTTTACGGGAGTTTCACGATAGGCGTGGGGGATGACGATTTGGCGGCGAGGGGATGACAGTCCGATGAAAATTTCCATCGAAAAGCAAAAGATCGCAGCCTTCGGCAGCTCCTACACCGATCTCTGTAGGAGCTGCCGAAGGCTGCGATCTTTTGATCTTAATCGTCGAGAGCCTTCACGGCTTTCGGGGACAGTCGAAGGCTACGCAGACTGCGCTTCACGCTCTTCAGGTGGTTGACCAGGCTCGGACCCCGCGCCATGGCCACGCCCATCGCCAGCACGTCGATCACCACCAGGTGAGCAATGCGCGAAGTCAGCGGCGTATAGATTTCAGTGTCTTCATGCACATCGATCGCCAGGTTGACCGTCGACAGTTCCGCCAACGGCGTCTGGCTCGGGCACAACGTGATCAGCGAAGCGCCGCTCTCACGCACCAGGTTGGCAGTAATCAGCAGATCTTTCGAACGCCCGGACTGGGAAATGCAGATCGCCACGTCGGTCGGTTTAAGCGTCACTGCCGACATCGCCTGCATGTGCGGATCGGAATACGCCGCTGCGGTCAGCAGCAAACGGAAGAACTTGTGCTGGGCATCCGCCGCCACCGCGCCCGACGCGCCGAAGCCGTAGAACTCGACACGCTGCGCCTGGGACATCAGCGTCACCGCGCGCTGCAACTCCACCGGATCGAGCTTCTCGCGAACCTCCATCAGGGTGTGCAACGTAGTGTCGAAAATTTTCAGGCTGTAATCGGCGACCGAGTCGTCTTCATGGATCGCGAACTGGCCAAAACTGGCACCGGCGGCCAGGCTCTGCGCCAGTTTCAGTTTCAGATCCTGAAAACCGGAACAACCGATGGCGCGACAGAAGCGCACGATGGTCGGCTCACTGATGCCGACGCTGTGCGCCAGGTCAGCCATGGAACTGTGCATCACTGCCGCAGGGTCAAGCAGCACGTGGTCGGCGACCTTGAGCTCCGACTTGCGTAACAGGTGACGTGACTGGGCGATGTGTTGCAGCAGATTCAAGGGGCTGGACTCTTGTTATGGTCGGGGATGTAGCAAGCTTGTAGTTATACTACATGAATTGGCTTTTTGCCTGCTCAATGCGTAACTCCATGTCCCCATATCAGGCGCGATGGGGTGCATGTAGCCCTTAAAGCGGATTTCCCTGTTCGCGCAAAAGCCCGGCCAGACCGGCGGCCTCCACCGGTCGACTGATCAGATAGCCCTGCACTTCATCGCATCGCTCTGCGCGCAAAAATTCCAGCTGCTCTTGCCGTTCAACGCCTTCGGCCACCACTTTCAGCGACAGTCCATGGGCCATGGCAATGATCGCGCGGGTGATCGCCGCATCTTCACTGCCCTCGCCCAAACCGCGAATGAACGCCTGATCGATCTTCACGTAATCCACCGGAATCCGCTTGAGATAACTCAGTGACGAATAGCCGGTGCCAAAATCGTCGATGGCAAGCTTCACGCCCAGATCGCGCAGTTGCTGGAAGGTCGCGATGATGTGCTCAACGCTGTCGAGCAACTGGCTTTCGGTCAGTTCCAGCTCAAGGTAGTGCGGCGCCAGGCCGGTTTCCTCCAGCACCTGGCGCACCAGACTGACCAGTTTGCCTTGGCGCAACTGATGCACCGACAGGTTCACCGAAACACGGATCGGCGCCAGCCCCTGACGCTGCCATTCGCATGCCTGCCAGCAGGCCTGACGCAGTACGAATTCGCCGATCGGGCCGATCAGACCGGTTTCCTCGGCCAGCCCGATGAAATCTCCCGGCGGCACTCGGCCCATCGTCGGATGATCCCAGCGCACCAGCGTCTCCGCCGCATTCAGGCGCCCGGTTTCCAGGCACAGCTTCGGCTGATAGAACACCTTCAATTGCTTCTCATCGATGGCTTTGCGCAACTGGTTTTCCAGCTGCAAACGCTCAAGCGTGCTGGCCTGCAAGCTCTCGGTGTAGAACTGGAAGTTGTTGCCGCCCAAGTGTTTGGCATGTTGCATGGCCATGTTCGATTGACTGACCAGCGCGGAAATCTCCCGGGCGTTGTCCGGCAACATGCTGATGCCCATTGAAGCGCTGACCACCAACTCATGCCCTTCGACCGTCAGCGGCAGCCGCAGCTTGGTCGACAGTCGTGTGGCGACGCGCGCCAGACTCGACAGGTTGCCGTAAGCATCGAACAACACCGCAAATTCATCACCGGACAGCCGGGCGATGGTGTCGGCTTCCGGTAAGGCGTTGACCAGCCGTCGGGCCATTTTCTGCAACAACTGGTCTGCGACTTCATGGCCGAGGCTGTCGTTAAGCAGTTTGAAGCGGTCGAGATTGATGTGCAGCAATGCCAGACTGCGCCGCCCGCCCTGCCGCACCCGTTGATGCGCCTCGTGCAGGCGTTCGCGGAACAGTGAGCGGTTCGCCAGCCCGGTCAGTTCGTCGTAATGGGTCAGATAGCGCATGCGCTCTTCGGATTCGCGTCGCGCCGACAGATCGGCGAAGAAGCCGACGATATGGCTAACATTTCCCCGACTATCGCGCACCGCGTTGAGTTGCAGCCACTGCGGATACAGCTCACCGTTCTTGCGGGTTTCCACCAGTTCGCCCTGCCAACTGCCGTGCTGCTCCAGCGCATGGCGGATCGCGACGTAATGGCGGCGGGCATCGCGACTGCACGGCAGTTCGACGACGTTGCGCCCGAGCATGTCGTCGATGTCATAACCCGTCACGCGGCTGAAGGCCTGGTTGATCGCGATCAATGCGTAGTTCGGGTCGAGAATCACGATGCCTTCGCTGGCAGCTTCAAACACCGTTGCCGCCAATCGCTGCTGCTCTTCCAGATGCTTGCTGGCGCTGATGTCGCGCCGCGTGCCGAGCATGCGGATCACTCGCCCGCTGTCGCTGCGCTCCACGGCGCGGCCACGGTCTTCGATCCACACCCAATGACCATCGCCGTGGCGCACGCGGTATTCGATCTGATAGTCCTCGGTGCGGCCCTTCAAATGCTCTATCAGCGCGTGCTTGAGCGACGGCAGGTCTTCCGGGTGCAGCCGCGGCTTGAGGTCGCGCAGGATCGCCGTGACGTATCCCGGGGCAAGGCCGACCAACTCCTGAATCTGCGTGTGATGGACTTCGTCGGTTTGCAGGTTCCAGTCCCACAGGCCCAATTCACTGGCCTTCAACGCCAGCGCCAGACGCGCCTCGCTTTTGCTCAAGGCCTGATTGGCCGCGTCCAGCTCGCGGCTGCGCAGGGCAACGCGGTCTTCCAGCTCAACCTGGGCTTCGCGCAATTTGCCCTCGGCACAGCGACGGTGTTCGATTTCCTTGGCCAGTTCCTGATTGAGCTGCTCGCTGCGAGCTTGCGTCTGTTGCAGGTGTTCGATCAGGTGCTGATTCTGAAAGCGCCGTAACAAGCCACGATCAATCAGCCGATTGACCTGCCACGCCACCACACTCAGCGAGCCCAACAGGATCAACCCGAGCCAGCCCCAGCCCCGCGCCATGTCATCACCGCCCCAGAACAGAAAGCCAATCGCCGGCAGCAGGCACGGTAAGGTAAAGGACAGAAACGCCGGCAGGCTCACCGCATAGGCGACGCTGGCCGACAGGGTCGCCGCGCCGATCAGGCCGAACACCCAGGCCTGCTGCATAAAGTTGTCGGCGGGCACGAGGGCGATGCCGGCTCCTGCCAGGGTCAACCCGGTCATGGTCGAACCGATCAGAAACATGCGGAACCAGATCGGCTGGGCCTGACGATCAGGGATCGCCGAATCGAACGCCGCGACCTGAATCACCCGCAGCGCCACCAGCGACAACAGCCACACCAGCCAGACGCTGACCACGAAGTAGCGCTGCGGGCTCCAGAGCAAACCGGCGCAGACCAGACCATTGATCAACATGAAAAGGGTGGGCAACAAGGAGCCCTGATACAGCAGGCGCGTGCGCTCGACTGCCATTTCGACGGCATAGTGCTTGCGGATAACCCGGGGTTCCACAGAGGGGCCCGACAGTTCGGCGCTGAGGGTCATGGGCAACGTTCTTGTTCTTATAAGGGGGCGTGCGCCCGAAACGTGAACGGAGCATACACAAGCCAACCCCTTTGCCAAACTGCCCCGGATCATAATTTCAGCGAAACTTTTCGCCCCCGTGGCACCGACAAAACCCGCAAAGCGAGACGGGCTGACGCTTGTAGCCAGTGACCGACCGGTCGTCATCGGCAGCAGTTTCATCGGCTAATGCAAAGCTCGGTTTGCCCGGGCCTGCGGCGCACCCTAGAATGCCCCGATGCGCGATGATCTCTCCCTTCTGCTGAACTCCCTCAACGATGCCCAACGCCAGGCCGTAGCAGCCCCCGTTGGCCGTCAGTTGGTCCTGGCCGGTGCTGGCTCCGGTAAAACCCGAGTGCTGGTGCACCGTATCGCCTGGTTGATCCAGGTCGAAAACGCCTCGCCCCACTCCATTTTGTCGGTGACCTTCACCAACAAGGCTGCTGCCGAGATGCGTCACCGCATCGAGCAGTTGCTGGGCCTCAACCCGGCCGGCATGTGGGTCGGCACCTTCCACGGCCTGGCGCACCGCTTGTTGCGGGCGCACTGGCAGGAAGCGGGCTTGAGCCAGACTTTCCAGATTCTCGACAGCGATGACCAGCAACGCCTGGTCAAGCGGGTGATCCGCGAGCTGGGCCTGGACGAGCAACGCTGGCCGGCCCGTCAGGCCCAGTGGTTCATCAACGGACAGAAAGACGAAGGTCTGCGTCCGCAACACATTCAGGCCAGCGGCGACTTGTACCTGGCCACCATGCGCGGCATTTATGAAGCTTACGAGGCTGCTTGCCTGCGCGCGGGCGTTATCGACTTCTCCGAACTGCTGCTGCGCGCCCTCGATTTGTGGCGTGATCACCCGGGCCTGCTTGCGCACTATCAGAAACGCTTCCGGCACATTCTGGTGGACGAGTTCCAGGACACCAACGCCGTGCAGTACGCCTGGTTGCGCTTGCTCGGCAAGGGCGGCGACAGCCTGATGGTGGTCGGCGACGATGACCAGTCGATCTACGGCTGGCGCGGCGCGAAAATCGAGAATATTCATCAGTACTCGTCCGACTTCCCGGACGCCGAGACCATCCGTCTGGAGCAGAACTACCGCTCCACCGCCGGCATCCTCAAAGCGGCCAACGCCCTGATCGCCAACAACACCGGCCGTCTCGGCAAGGAACTGTGGACCGACGGCGGCGACGGCGAGGCGATCAACCTGTACGCCGCGTTCAACGAACACGACGAAGCACGCTACGTTGTCGAAACCATCGAAAGCGCGCTGAAAACCGGCTTGGCTCGCAGCGATATCGCGATTCTGTACCGCTCCAACGCCCAATCCCGCGTTTTGGAAGAAGCCTTGCTGCGCGAGCGCATTCCGTACCGCATCTATGGCGGCCAGCGCTTCTTCGAGCGGGCGGAAATCAAGAACGCCATGGCGTACCTGCGCTTGCTCGAAGGTCGCGGCAACGATGCGGCACTGGAGCGGGTGATCAACGTCCCGGCGCGCGGCATCGGTGAGAAAACCGTCGAAGCCATTCGCGAGCATGCACGCCACAGCGATGTATCGATGTGGGAAGCCATGCGCCAACTCGTCGCCAATAAAGGCCTGACCGGTCGCGCGGCCGGTGCACTCGGCGCGTTTATCGAGCTGATCGAAAACCTCGCGGCCAAGTGCATGGAGATGCCGCTGCATTTGATGACGCAAACCGTCATCGAGCAGTCCGGCCTGATCGCCTACCACGAAGCGGAAAAAGGCGAGAAGGGCCAGGCTCGGGTAGAAAACCTTGAGGAACTGGTCAGCGCAGCACGCAACTTCGAGAACACCGAAGAAGACGAAGAACTGACGCCACTGGCGGCATTCCTCGGCCACGCTTCGCTGGAGGCCGGCGACACTCAGGCCGACGAACACGAAGACAGCATTCAGCTGATGACCCTGCACAGCGCCAAAGGCCTGGAATTCCCTTACGTGTTCCTGGTGGGCATGGAAGAAGGCCTGTTCCCGCACAAGATGAGCCTGGAAGAGCCGGGGCGTCTTGAAGAAGAACGGCGCCTGGCCTACGTCGGCATCACCCGGGCGATGCAGAATCTGGTGATGACCTATGCTGAAACCCGACGCCTGTACGGCAGCGAGACCTACAACAAGGTCTCGCGTTTCGTACGTGAAGTGCCGAAAGGCCTGATTCAGGAAGTGCGCCTGTCGAACAGCGTCAGCCGACCATTCGGCGGCAACCAGTCGATGAGCGGCAGCAACCTGTTCAGTGGCAGCGAGATTCCGGAAACCGGCTTCAGCCTGGGTCAGGCGGTGCGTCACTCGATCTTTGGCGAGGGCGTGATCCTCAACTTCGAAGGCGCCGGAGCCCAGGCTCGGGTGCAGGTGAACTTCAGCGAAGGCAGCAAGTGGCTGATGCTGGGTTACGCGAAGCTGGAAGCGATCTGACGTTCACGCGTAGAACAAATGTGGGAGCGAGCCTACTCGCTCCCACAGGGATCGATTTCTTTCTGAACCTATCGACTTTTCCTACAGCCAAAAGTACATGGCCTTATTGCCGCGACCGAGCTGAACGTAACCTGTCAGGCAAAAGCCCGAAACACTCTCTCGCTAGCCAGCAACAGTTCAGCTGTGCAACATGGCGCGCGTGTCTCCACAAACGGGAATTCCCTTTATGAAACGTTTTCTTAGCATCGCCATGGCGTTGTGCATCGGCCTGACGCGGTGCCTCGACGCCAACGCCAAGCGCTTTGGTGGTGGCAAAAGCGCCGGCGCTGCGCCGACGCACCAGACCAGCCAGATGGCTCCTTCTTCCCCAGGCGTGGGCGGCGCTGCAGCGACCGCTGGTGCTGCCGGTGCCGCTGGCGCTGCTGCCAAGGCTGGCGGCGCTTCGAAATGGCTCGGCCCTCTGGCCGGCATCGCCGCCGGTGGTCTGCTCGCTTCCATGTTCATGGGCGGCGGCTTCCAGGGTATGCAGATCTTCGACATCCTGATCATGGCCGTGATCGCGTTCGTGATCTTCCGCTTCATCGCCGCTCGTCGTCGCAAGCAGCAGGAGCAACTGGCTCCGGCCGGCGCGCCAATGCAGCGTGAAGTGTTCGAACAAAAGCCTGCCGGCATGGGTTCGATCTTCGGTGGTTCGGCTGCACCTGCCGCCGCCCGTCCGGTAATCAACGCACCGGCCTGGTTCAACGAACAGAACTTCCTTGAAGCAGCCCGTAGCCACTTCCAGTCGCTGCAGCAGCACTGGGACGCCAACGAAATGGACAAGATCGCCGAGTTCGTGACCCCGCAAATGCTTGAATTCCTCAAGCGTGAGCGTGCGGATCTGGGCGACGCTTTCCAGTCGACCTACATCGACAATCTCCAGGTGCAACTGGATGGCGTGGATGACCGTGCGGACAAGACCATCGCCACCCTGACCTTCAGCGGCGTGTCGAAGACTTCGCGTTTCGACCAGGGCGAAGTGTTCAGCGAAAGCTGGAACATGGAACGTCCGCAGGGCGACAACCAGCCTTGGCTGGTGGCTGGTATCCGCCAGAACGGCTGATACCCTCTGCCTTAAGCATGCGGTAACGAAAACCCCGGACTTGTCCGGGGTTTTTCTATTTCGCGGTTGCATCTATAGCGAGCTACTGTATAAACCGGCCCATATAAACCGCGCCATTCAAGCAAGAGGATCCCGGACGTGGAAGAAATCATCGAACAACTGCGCGAAGCCAACGAACCCGTACCGGTTCCATTGGAGTTGCCTGACGAAGACTTGCTGGTCGAAATCGAAGAACAACTGTTCATCGACATTCCGTTTGTCTTCAGAGAGTTTTTGCTGACGGTCAGCGATGTGGTTTACGGCAGCCTGGAACCGGTGACTGTCACCGACCCGCAATCGCACACCTACTTGCCGGATGTCGCCGCCAACGCTTGGGATGCCGGCGTGGATCGCAGCCTGATCCCAATTTGCCAGGACGGCGACGACTACTACTGCGTCGAAGAAGACGGCACCGTGGTGCTGTGGCAGGCCGAAGAAGAACTGATTGCCGAAGAAACCTGGGAGTCGGTGTGGCACTGGGCACGGGACGTTTGGCTGGAAAGCTGATCGGCCAAACGCCCCGGTTGGTCAGTGCCCCGACGACTCCTTGTGGTTGTCGAGGGTTTCCAGCAAGGCCACCTGCATCCGCGTGTGCACGCGGATGAACCATCGCCAGAGCAGCGCCGCCACAGCGGCCGCGACCACGGCGATCAGCACCAGCAACTTGTTGGTCGGCAAGATACTGGCCGACAAGGCTGCCAGCAGCAGGAAAATCACCAGCAGCGAGAGAATCGGGATCACTTCTGAGATGACCCGACGCACTCGCTGCGTGTGCCGCCCGGCCATCTCCGGCTTCACGCCCATTTCCGCCAGCAGCATCGACAGCGCCTTGAGCTTGCGATAGGCGGCGATGAGGAACGGTAGCGACACCAGCAATGCCCCGCCCCAGATCAACGCCTTCTGCCAGCTCGAATCACTGATCCAGTCTTGCAGCGACAGCGAGATGCGCTCGGCGAAATACGCGCCGGCAAAGAAGATCGCAATCACCAGGGCCAGATTGACCCCGACCTGCAACAGAATCCGCCGGATCATCGACGCCAGCATGGCGCCCTCGCCTTGCGGCTGGATGCTGCGCAGCCATTCGCCGTACATTCCGAATACCCGTGCGAGAGGCTTGGGCATGGCGGCAGACAGCTTGATCGACAGCGGATCCGCCGCGCGAATCAGGTACGGCGTCAGCAGTGTGGTGATCACCGACACTGCCACGGCCACCGGATAGAGGAAGTTGCTGGTGACCTGCAAGGTCATGCCCAGCGCGGCGATGATGAAGGAAAATTCGCCAATCTGTGACAGCCCCATCCCTACCCGCAGTGAGGTTCGTCCGTCATTGCCGGCGATAAAGGCACCAAGGCCGCAGGACAGAATCTTGCCGAGCACCACGGCGACGGTGATCACCGCGATCGGCCACGCGTATTGCAGGAGAATCATCGGGTCGAGCATCAGGCCAATGGCGACGAAGAAGATTGCACTGAACAGGTCTCGAACCGGCTCGATCAACCGCTCGATCTTCAGCAGTTGCCGCGACTCGGCCATGATCGCGCCAATCAGGAACGCCCCCAGCACCATGCTGTATTCGAGCTTGACCACCAACAGGCAGAAACCGAAACACAGGCCCAATACGGTGATCAGCAACATCTCGTTGCTTTCGAATTTCGCCACGTAAGCCAACAGACGCGGCACCAGCAGAATGCCGATCACCAGCGCGACAATCATGAACAGCGACAGCTTGCCGACCGTGGAAAATACTTCGCCGGAACTAACAGTGCCGCTGACCGCGATACTCGACAGCAAGGCGATGATGCCGATGCCGAGGATGTCCTCGACGATCAATACGCCGAAGATCAACTGCGCGAAGCGCTCGTTCTTCATCTTCAGATCGTTGAGCGCCTTGACGATGATGGTGGTCGAGGAAATCGCCAGGATCGCGCCGAGGAACAGCGAATCCATGGTGTTCCAGTCGAACCAGCGGCCGATTTCGTAGCCGATCCAGATCATCAGCACGATTTCGAGGAACGCCGCGATAAATGCCGTGGCACCGACCTTGAACAGCTTGCGCAAGCTGAACTCCAGGCCAAGGCAGAACATCAGGAAGATCACCCCCAGCTCGGCGAGGGTCTTGATGGTTTCTTCGTCGTGGATGAGGCCGAACGGCGGGGTGTGCGGGCCGATGATAAACCCGGCGACGATGTAGCCAAGCACCACTGGTTGCTTGAAGCGATGAAACAGGACGGTCACCACACCCGCGACCAACATGATCACTGCCAGGTCCTGAATAAAACTGATGGCATGCATGGCGTGGGCTCCTTGAATGACGAGGCTCGCAGTCAGACATCAGAAAAGTCTGAGCGAGCTGGGTAAAAATCCGCTTTTCGTGTGGGAATTGCCCTTGAGGCGGGCTTTTGCAGGGTAACACCGCGACTTCCGGCAGGAAGGCGGTGCAATATAAGGAAACAGATCGATCCCGGCGTGACGGCGGCCCGTCGCCCGGCGTCCCGATAACGGTACTTTTGAAAAGCGACCAGGCACCCGCAGAGGTGCTTCCAGCAAACCCGCCTTGATCCGTGAGAACGTTATGGAACCCGGAAACGCCCAGCTGTCGATGACGGTACTGATGACCCCCGACATGGCCAACTTCTCTGGCAATGTCCACGGCGGCACCCTGCTCAAATACCTCGACGAAGTGGCCTACGCCTGCGCGAGCCGTTATGCCGGCCGCTACGTGGTGACGCTGTCGGTGGATCAGGTGATTTTCCGCGAGCCGATTCATGTCGGCGAACTGGTAACCTTTCTGGCGTCGGTCAACTACACCGGCAACACCTCGATGGAAGTCGGTATCAAAGTGGTGACCGAGAACATCCGCGAGCGCTCGGTGCGCCATACCAACAGCTGCTTTTTCACCATGGTCGCGGTCGACGATCAGCGTAAACCGGCTCCAGTGCCGCCGCTGCAGCCGCAGAACAGCGAAGACAAACGCCGCTACATACAGGCCCAGCAGCGCCGGCAGATTCGTCAGGAGCTGGAAAAGCGTTATCAGGAAATAAAAGGCGACGCCTAAGATCAAAAGCAAAAGATCGCAGCCTGCGGCAGCTCCTACAGAGGATTAACGCCCACCCTGTAGGAGCTGCCGCAGGCTGCGATCTTTTCGCTTTTAAACGATTAAAGACTGATCGGTGTAGCCTCGAACTTCACCCGCGGATGCGCAATACGATCCTGCGCCCGCACCAGTTGCAGCTCATAACTGGCGCACGCCTGGGTCTCCAGCAGCACCTCATGCACCGCTGCCGCCGTGAACTCGAACGCGGCTACCAGACTGTCGCCCAGCAGCACCCGCGCCAGAAACAGGCCGGACGTCAGATCGCCCACACCCACCGGTTGACGCGGAAACGCCAGCAACGGACGGCGCAGATGCCAACTACCCTCGGCAGTCACTAACAGCATCTCGAAAGCCTCCGCCGGTTTGCCCGGGTAGTCCAGATGCTTGACCAGCACCGCTTTCGGTCCGCGCGCCAGCAGCGCCCGCGCCATCGCCAGGCAATCGAACAGCGATTGCGGCTTGCGCCCGGAAAAGCTGTCCAGCTCCAGTTGGTTCGGGCACATGAAGTCAGCCACAGCCGCTGCTTCTTCCAGCAGGAAATCACTGACCTCGGCCGGCACGCTGCAACCCTTCTCCGGGTGGCCCATCACCGGGTCGCACAGATAGAGAGCCTTCGGGTTGACCGACTTGATGCGTGCAACGCCGCTGAGAATCGCCCGACCCTGCGCTGCGTTACCCAGATAACCGGATAGCACCGCGTCACAGTTGCCCAGCTCACCAATGGCCGCAATACCTTCGACCAGCTCGGGAATCTGTTGCGGCGCCAGCACTTCGCCGGTCCATTGGCCGTACTGGGTGTGGTTGGAAAACTGCACGGTGTTGAGCGGCCAGACATTCACCCCGACCCGCTGCATCGGAAATACAGCGGCGCTGTTACCGGCGTGGCCGAACACCACATGGGACTGAATGGCGAGCAGATGAGGCGTACGTTTCATTCGGGTTTTCCGTAAAACGATTGAAATTCAAGCCGCGCAGTATGCGACGAAACGCAGCCTGTACGACAGACCGGCGACGCAGTTAAGCTGACGCTATCTTTTGGAGTCCCTTGTTGATGCTGACCCTCGAAAACATCTTCGTGTTGATGCTGTTCGCCGCTGCCGGCGCGTGGCTTTGGCACAACCACGGCTTGCGCGAGCGGGCGCTGGAGCGGGTCAAACAGCATTGCACCAACGTCGGCGTCGAGCTGCTGGACGGTAACGTCGCGTTGAAGAAAATTGGTTTGATCAAGGATGCCAGTGGTCGGCGACGCCTGGCGCGGGTCTATAACTTCGAATTCACCGTGACCGGCGAAACCCGACACAACGGCACCATCACCCAATTCGGCGCCCATAGCGCGCAGATCGAACTGGCGCCCTACCCGGCCCCGTTCGACGACACGCCGCCAGTGGTTGAGGTGCATAAGCCTCGGGCTGAAGTGATCGAGCTCAGTCAGTGGCGGCAGGAACATACCAAGTGGAAGCCGTGAGTCAGCCTGCCTGAATCCGGCACTGCGCCAGTCCAGCCTGTAATTGATCGATATTTTGCGGATCGGCGAAGATCAGCTCGATCCGCGAGTCCTTACGCCATTCGCTGGCTGTCCAGTTCAGCATTGAGTTATCCAGCGCATTCGCCGAAACCCAGCCGTCCGCGCTGTGGATAACCAGTTTGGCCCGTGCCCACACAAGGCTTTCAAGCCAAACGGCCATTCGATGCATGTCTAACTGCTGACTCGGATGCCAGCGCCATCCGATACTCCAACCGCCCTCCTGCGCCTGAATCAGGCAAATGGGTTGCGTCGGATCGCTCCAGACCGTCGGCATCTGCGCCAATCCTTTGGGCACGACCCAGTTATCCACACCCGCCACCGCTTGAATGGCCAGACCTGGCAGTTCGCTCAAGGACAGTTGCGCCTGTTGCGTCCAGATCAGCCTGACGGGTGGCAACTGACTGGATATTTTCTGTCGAGCGACGTCATCCAGGCTTTCAGCCTTGTTCAGCAACAACAAACCGGCGCTGGCCATCGCTTGCTGTTGCGCAGCCGGCAGCGCTTTCCCCGCGCTTAGCGATTGAGCATCCAGTACCAACACACACGGCTGAACTGCGAGAACCCCCTGCCATGGCGCTTCACTCAGTTGCTTGAGTAATTGCGCCGGATGGCCCAACCC
Organism: Pseudomonas sp. NPDC087639; assembly: GCF_044743385.1. Taxonomy (NCBI): domain Bacteria; kingdom Pseudomonadati; phylum Pseudomonadota; class Gammaproteobacteria; order Pseudomonadales; family Pseudomonadaceae; genus Pseudomonas; species Pseudomonas sp. NPDC087639. The sequence goes on from NZ_JBIUWI010000014.1 coordinate 48,625, forward strand.
GGATGGCTCGATAAACAGCCGATCCGGCCTGGCCTTGCGCAGCAACCGCCCGAGGCCGATCTGAAACGGCGCGCCATTGACGCAACACAAGCAACCCCCGGCCACTTCGCCCAGTGCGATACCATCGCCGTCGCGGGTCAGCAGTGCGGCGTCGAGGCCGATCTGGCCGAACTCATTAATCAGCACCGCCCAGCGCTCGCCTTCCGGCCGTTGCGCCATGAGATGGCGGATCAGGCTGGTCTTGCCGGCGCCTAACGGGCCTGCAATGACATGAGTAGGAATGTTCTGCAACATGGTGGGTATTTTCTGAGGAAAGCTTCTGAGGAGGTTGAAGATGCGTTGGATGGGATGGTCGTTGCTGTTAATGATGATGTCGAGCGAAGTGTTGGCCCAGGCCTGCGTGGTGCACAGTCAGGGCGAGCGGCTCGACGTCAAAGTCTGCCAGCAAAACCGCAACATCCCGGAAAAGCTGTTCAACGACGGCTTTTGCCAGCCCACACTAGCCGGGCAGAAAGTCGACGTGCAGTACGTCGATCAATGCCCGACCGGAGCTTTCGGCGTGTGCAGCAACGCGCAAGTCGCCAATATGCCCTATCGCCAAGACATGCACTATTACGGCGTTGCCACCGATGCCGCGTATCTGAAACCTTACTGCGAAGGCCAGAGCCAGGGTGCTTGGCTCAAGCCTTGAGCCGCTAGCCGAGCCAGTCGAGGGTCAGGATCAGTCGACGCTCATCGTGAGCGAGTTGCGGCGAGCGATGGATCAGGCCGAAGCCCTCATTGCCGTGCCATTTTTCGCCTTTCAATAACGCCACATCAGCGCTTTTGAGTTGCTGGATCTGCCCTGCTTCCTGAGGCTCGGCGTTGGCCTCGCCCAGTTGCTGTCGATCCATCGCGCCTTCCCTGAGCCACTGGCTGCCGACTCCCGCGTAGGTGGTGATCAGGCGCACCGGTACATGATCGACGTGAAAGCGTGGGCACATCGCTTTATCCAACACCCGCAGGCGCAGGCCGATCCGCCGGGCGCCGAGCAGGCACGCGAAGGCGCTCACGAGCCATTTCACATCAGCGATAAAGCCGTCATAGCCTTGCAGATCGCGAAATCCCAAGGCTAGCCCGGTAAGATCCGGCTCTGCCTCCTCGTCGAATAACTCCAGGCAGCGCGACTCGGCCAGAGGCTCGTTGAGTGACAGCAGCAAGTGAGCGAAATCGGCGATGTGCAGCGGCAGTTGTCGCTGCCAGACGGCGAGGTTGGTGTCGTCCTCAAGGATTCGTGTCAGCACTTCGGGCGTCGGCCCTTGATGCTGATGGCGTGTGCGGTTTTGCTGGAGTTTCAATGCGAGCATCAGGCGGCCTCTTCGTGCCAAGGGCCGAACGGATCCAGCAGCAATCGCCAGCCTTCAACACCGATCGCCATTTCATCGTCGGTCAGCAGACAACCATCCAGTTCGGCAGAGAGCTGTAGGAAATTGATGTTTTGGCCGATGAATACCAACTCCTGGCGGCAGTCGCCTACGCTCGGCGTCCAGTTTTCCATGATCGCCTGGGTACTTTCCTGATCCTGCGGCCACTGGTTTTTCGGCACGAAACGCCACCAGCGCCCGGCAAAACCATGGCGCATCAAACCGCCGGCCTGCGACCAACTGCCCGCATCTGTAGGCTTGCTCGCCAGCCAGAAGAAACCTTTGGAGCGCAACAGTTTCCCGTTCAGCCATGGGCGGTCGATGAAGCTGAAGAAACGCTGTGGGTGAAAGGGCCGGCGCGCGCGGTAGGCCGTTGAGGCGATGCCGTACTCCTCGGTTTCCGCGACGTGCTCGCCGCGCAATTCCTGCAACCAACCGGGCGCTTGCGCGGCTTTCTCGAAGTCGAAACGGCCGGTGTTGAGGATCTTCTCCAGCGGCACTTCGCCCATCACCATCGGGATGATTTCGGCGTGTGCATTGAGACGTTTGAGGATGGCGATCAGCTCTTCACGCTCATGTTGGCTGATCAGATCGATCTTGCTGATGAGCAGTACATCGGCAAACTCGATCTGCTCGATCAGCAAATCGGTGATGGAGCGTTCGTCCTCTTCGCCCAGGGTTTCACCGCGAGAGGCGAGGCTTTCGGCAGCCTGGTAGTCGAGCAGGAAATTCACGCCGTCGACTACAGTGACCATGGTGTCGAGGCACGCGATGTCGGCGAGGCTTTGTCCCTGTTCATCGCGAAAGGTGAAGGTCTCTGCCACCGGCAGTGGCTCGGAGATACCGGTGGACTCGATCAGCAAGTAATCGAAGCGACCATCGCGAGCGAGCTTGCTGACTTCTTCGAGCAAGTCTTCGCGTAACGTACAGCAGATACAACCGTTACTCATTTCCACGAGTTTCTCTTGGGCGCGGTTCAGGCTGACATCGCGCTGAACTTCGCTGCCATCAATGTTGATCTCGCTCATATCGTTGACGATGACCGCTACGCGCAATCCCTTGCGATTACGTAGTACGTAATTCAAAAGTGTACTTTTTCCAGCGCCGAGAAATCCGGAAAGAACGGTGACGGGCAGTTCGGCTGACATTGGGTAATCCTCTTCAGGTAGCAGCCGATCTGCACTTTTGCGTAGCGCGTGACGTTCTGGGCTTCATACGACGGTTCGTAGAAGGTAAACGCTTGAAATCGGCTGAATCAGGCTTAGCTCAAATTAATGTTATAGTATAACAACATAAATTAGCCAGCCTTGCTCTTGCCCCTTAGAGATAAAGAGTCAGAAGCTGCCATCAGTGCATCGCTTGGGAAATGTGATGAAAATTGCGTAGAAATGCTGTTCCACGCGCTTCTGATGCAACGTGGTGATGCCGGCCAGACTGCGGAGAATCGTACTTCCCAGTTGCAAACTCACGGCGATGGTAGCGTTCATTGAGATGTCGAGAATCACACCGGCGAGCATCGGATCCTTGTCCTTCAGATTTAGCAAACTGGTCGCACCGAGCAGATCCGCACCGTCCTCTCGCTGTGCCATGAAACGCGCAGTCGCCGATGTCGCTCTTCGGATGAGTCTATCCCCAGGTGTTTCACGTGGAACCTCTAGTGTCGGAAGTGCCTGATTGTTCGAACGAATCATCGTGTCGCCGAGCGCCAAAGTCTCACGGTGCGGATCTTTGTCTTTGCGGCTGAGACAGTGAAAGGTAAAGCGAACACGGCAGCGAGGATCAGATTGAGCAAGTGGCATCTGTGAATATGAAAGCCTGTTCATGAAAAATGCGTCGTGATCTGAATTGTTATAATATAACATCAAATTCAATCAACACGATGGTCCCGAACATGAATTCGCTGACACTTCCGGATATCGCTGCGCAGGCTGCGCGCCAAGCGTTAACACTCGAATGGGTGGGCATGCGCGGCATCGCTTTGCCAGTCTTGTTAGAGAGCCAACGGCTGAATGCCAAAGTCGATGCAGGTGTGAGCCTTGATGACGGCGATGCTCGCGGCATTCATATGTCACGACTGTATCTGGCACTGGAGACCCTTGAGCGGGAAAACCTTTGCCCTACTTTGCTGCGTTACGTACTCCAGCGTTTCGTCGATAGCCATGAAGGTTTATCCAACAACGCGTACCTGAATATCCACACAGAGATTCTGCTGAAAAGGCCTGCACTGGTCAGTCCTTTGGCCGGTTGGAAATCGTATCAAGCGACCATTTCAGCCAGTCTGAAAAACGAAATGTTCCACGTGGAACTCAAAATCGATGTGCCCTACTCTTCGACGTGCCCTTGTTCTGCAGCCCTCGCAAGACAATTGATCCAGCAACAATTCATCGACGACTTCGCAAACAAGCCGCTACAACACGCCGACGTTTTAACTTGGCTCGGTTCGACCCAGGGCATCATCGCCACGCCCCACAGCCAACGCAGCACCGCACAACTGCATGTTCATCTCGATGAATTCATCGATGAGTTGCCGCTGAGTGCACTCATCAATGACGCAGAAGCAGCACTCGGAACAGCCGTCCAAACCGCCGTAAAACGCGCTGACGAACAAGCCTTCGCACTCGCCAATGGACAGAATCTGATGTTCTGCGAAGACGCCGCGCGTCGACTGAGTCTGGCACTGCGTCGCTCCCCCGGCGTCAGTGCTTTTCATCTGCGGGTGATCCACGCCGAAAGCTTGCACGCACACGATGCCGTTGCTGAAAGCCATTGGCATCGGGAGCACGCATGATTCGCTGCCAATCATTGAGTTGGGGCGCACCCGGTCAACCGCTGACATCCCCCCTCAGTCTCGAACTCGACAGCGGTAGTCTCACGGCAATCATCGGGGCGAACGGCTGTGGCAAAAGCAGTCTGCTGAAAGTCATCGCCGGACTGCAAAAGCCATTGGCAGGCAACGTCACCCTGAGTGTTCCACGCCAAAGCGGATTGTCCTTCCTCCCCCAGCAACAGCATCTGGATCGCCAGTTCCCCATCAGTCTCCAAGATTTGGTAGCCGCTGGTTTCTGGGGACGACGACTGTCCACGCAATTGCGCGCTCAACGCCTCGCTGCGGCACTGGAAAACTGGCACCTGAGTGGACTCGAAGATCGTCCGCTGATGGCCCTGTCCGGCGGAGAATTACAACGTGCCCTGCTCGCTCGATTGAGTCTGACCGACTCACCTGTGCTGCTGCTCGACGAGCCCCATGCTGCACTTGATGAGCTAGGCCAACGGCTGCTATGGCAACACATCCACGCATGGCATGGCGAAGGTCGAACATTGGTCGTGGTTTGCCATGACCTCGCCGCCGTCCGCCAACACATCCCAAAAACGCTGTTAATCAAAAACGGCGATTGCGTATTTGGCGCCAGCGCAGAACTCATCCAGCAGTCACCTCACACTCAGGTGGCCTGATGCTCACCTTCGCTCACTTCTGGCAACCGTTCACCGAGTTCGTCTTCATGCGCCGCGCCCTCCTCGGTGGCCTGGTATTGGCCTGCAGCACTGCGCCACTGGGTGTGTTTCTGATCCTGCGGCGCATGAGTCTGATCGGCGACGCCGTGGCCCACGGCATCCTTCCCGGCGCCGCATTGGGCTTCTGGTTCGCCGGGCTGAGTCTGCCCGCGTTGACCTTTGGCGGTCTCGCCGCGGGTCTGAGCATGGCCGGCCTCGCCGCCTGGATTACCCGCCGCACAGGCCTGCGCGAAGACGCCAGCCTCGCGGCGATCTATCCCATATCGCTGGCCAGTGGCGTGTTGATTCTCGGCATCGCCGGCAAACGCCTCGACCTCTTGCATCTACTGTTCGGCTCGGCATTGGCCGTCGACGGACCAACCCTCAATGGCATGTTGTGGGTCTCGGCATTCAGCCTGATCGCGATGATGCTGATCTACAAACCCCTATTGCTCGACACCCTCGACCCATTGTTTTTAAGAACCGTGAGCCGCCTCGGTCCGATCGCCCACGGCGTATTCCTGACCCTGGTTGTGCTGAATCTGGTGATCGGTTTCCAGGCGATCGGCGCGTTGATGGTGGTCGGCCTGATGATGCTGCCCGCTGCGGCTTCTCGATTCTGGAGCCGCCGATTGCCGAACCTGATTGCCATCGCGGCGATCATCGGTTGCGTCTCGGTGTGGTTCGGCTTGCTCGTCTCTTTCTATTACTCGCTCCCTAGCGGCCCGGCCATCGTGCTGGTCGCTGGCACGGGTTATCTGCTGTCCGTGGTGTTCGGGCCGGTCCATGGCCTGCTGCGCCGCCCGCCTTTGCTCACATCCCAATGAGGTGTTTCCCGATGCGCGCTCTACTCGTGCTGTTCAGTCTGATGCTGTCGATGTCCTTATCGGCGGCGGAGAAAATGCCGGTGGTCACCAGTTTCAGCATCCTCGCCGACATGGTTCATCAGGTCGGCGGCGAGCATATTCAGATCATCAACATGGTCGGGCCTGACGCTGACGCTCACACCTATGAGCCGACTCCGGACGACGCCAAAGCGCTGCTCAAAGCCAAACTGATCATCAAGAATGGCTTGGGTTTCGAGCCGTGGCTGGATCGCCTGGTGAACAGTACCGACACCCAAACCACAGTCATCAGTGCCAGCCATGGCGTGATTCCACGTTCACTCGATGAGGACGGTGAAACCATTCCCGACCCGCACGCCTGGCACAATCTGGCCAACGCCGAGTTGTACGTCGCCAACATCACCAAGGCACTGGTCGCCGCTGATCCGACGAATAAGGCCGACTACGAGCGCAACAGTAAAACCTACCTGAAACAAATCTACGCCCTGCTCGCCGAAGCCAAGGCCAAGCTCGGATCGCTGCCAGCAGGCAACCGCAAAATTGTCACCAGCCACGATGCGTTCGGTTATCTCGGTCAGGCTTACGGCATCGACTTCATAGCCCCGCAAGGTCTGTCCACAGAACGCGACCCTTCCGCTGCAGAAGTCGCTGCGCTGATCACCCAAATCCGCCAAGCCAAAGTCAAAGCGGTGTTCATCGAAAACATCAAGGACGCACGACTGCTCAAACAGATCGCCGACGAGAGCGATGCCCACATCGGCGGCACGCTCTACTCGGATGCCCTCGCCGCGAGCGGCCCGGCCAGCACCTTCACCGGGCTGTTCGAATACAACCTCAACACCCTTTACAACGCGCTGAGCCAACCATGATCCGCAAGAATCCTTCAGGCGATCTGCCCCAAATTGCCGAGTCGGCCTACGTCGATAAAACCGCGATCATCTGTGGCAAAGTAGTGATTGGCGAAAACGTCTTCGTCGGTCCTTACGCAGTCATCCGCGCTGACGAAGTGGACGCTTCGGGCAACATGGAGCCGATCACCATCGGCGCCAATTCGAATATCCAGGACGGCGTGGTGATCCACTCCAAATCCGGTGCGGCGGTGACCATCGGCGAATTCAGCTCCATCGCCCACCGCTCGATCGTCCATGGCCCCTGCGTGGTGGGCGACCGGGTGTTCATCGGCTTCAACAGCGTGTTGTTCAATTGCGTGGTCGGCGACGGCTGCGTGGTGCGGCATAACTCGGTGGTCGACGGCCGTGATTTGCCGGACGCGTTCTACGTGCCCTCCACTACCCGGATCGGGCCGAACACCGACCTTTCGTTATTCCCGCCGGTGAGCGTCAGCGCTTCGGAGTTTTCCGAAGATGTGGCGCGGACCAACGTCGATCTGGTGCGCGGCTACAAAGCCTTGCAGAACGAGTTCTGAACCATGAGCAGCGTACTGATCCGCAACGCCAGACTGGTCAACGAGGGGCGTGAGTTCGACGCAGATTTGCTGGTCAGCAATGGCCGCATCGTCAAGATTGCCCGCAGCATCGAAGGTGAAACCGCGCGCATGGAAATCGACGCCAAAGGACAATGGCTGCTGCCGGGCATGATCGATGACCAGGTGCATTTTCGCGAACCCGGCGCGCCGGCCAAGGGCAGCATACATAGCGAATCCCGCGCGGCGGTCGCGGGTGGCATCACCAGTTTCATGGACATGCCCAACACCAATCCGGCCACCCTCACCCTCCAAGCGCTGGCGGATAAGAAGCGCCGTGCGGCAATCAGTTCGGTGGCCAATTACGCTTTTCACTTTGGCGTGAGCCAGGACAATCTCGACACCGTTGCCGCGCTCAATCCTTATGAAGTGGCCGGGGTCAAAGTGTTCATGGGCGCGTCTACAGGCAACATGCTGGTGGATGATCCGAAGATTCTTGAACGACTGTTCGCCGAAGTACCGACAATTCTATTGGCCCACTGCGAGCACACGCCGAGTATCGACGCCAACGCGGCCAACCTGCGTGAACGGTTTGGTATTCATCTGCCTACTGCGGCTCATGCACTGATTCGCAATGCCGAGGCGTGTTATCGCTCCTCCTCACTGGCCGTGGATCTGGCGAGACGTCACGGCACGCGCCTGCATGTTTTACATCTGACTACCGCCCGTGAACTGGAACTGTTCGAGGACAAACCCCTGGCGCAAAAACGCATCACTGCCGAGGTCTGCCTGCACCATTTGTTGTTCGATGATCGCGACTACTCAAGCCTCGGCAACCTGATCAAATGCAATCCGGCGATCAAGACTCAGGCCGACCGCGATGCATTGCGTGAAGCGTTAAACAGCAATCGACTGGATGTGATCGGCAGTGATCATGCCCCCCATACGTGGGACGAAAAGCAGCGTCCCTATGCCGAAGCGCCCTCGGGGTTGCCGTTGGTGCAGCACGCCCTGCCGGCGTTGCTGGAACTCGTGGCGGAGGGTGTGCTGCCGATCACCACGCTGGTGGCGAAGATCAGCCACCGAGTGGCGGATCTGTTTGCGATTCCGGATCGGGGTTATCTGCGTGAGGGGTATTGGGCGGATCTGGTATTGGTTAAACCAGAGATGCTGGATGTGTCGCGGCAACCGGTTCTGTCGCAGTGTGGATGGACGCCGTTTACCGGTCGAAGCTTTCGGCATCGGGTAAGGATGACGTTGGTGTCAGGGCAGATTGCCTGGCATGAGGGCCAGGTGAATGAGGGGTGTCGGGGATTGCCACTGCGGTTTATGCGCTGATGCCTTCGCGAGCAGGCTCGCTCCCACAGGTACAGCGCAATACTTGTGGGAGCGAGCCTACTCGCGAAGCTTTCAAGCTCTTGGTTTGACCGTGCCGCAATCCTGTCCCAGCCACACTGCACGGGTTTCCAGGCTGCCCTTCTGGTTGATGCCAATGGCATTGAACGTACCGTTGGCAACCGTGGTGAACTCACGATCACTGAGGAACGTCGCCACACCGGTACCCTGAGCTTTTGGGCAGCTGAAGCGGAATTTCCACTGGTTACCGCTGCGCTCGGTAATCTGCTGTTTGCAGCCCGATTGTGGATCGGCCAACGGAATATCATTGGTCGCCACTTGCTGTGGAGTCAGGCAGGCGCGGATGCCCTTGCCGCCGATATTGATGCCGTTTTTCTCCAGCGCCGCCCGCTGTTGCGGCGTCATCTGGCCTTGAAGCTGACCCAGGATCGATTGCACATCCATTGGCTGGTCATCGACTTTCACATTACTCGACGTCATTTCCCACAACCCCGGCTGCAGCATTTGCGCCTGCGCAATCACCGGCAATGCCAAACCCAGGCCCAACGCCAAACCCAGCAGACGAACGTTCATCGAGAAACTCCTGATCAGTAGTGGCCGTTAGACGTCGGCCGATTGCTTCGGTTCATGCGCCAATTAAATAGCGACTTTCGCCACAGAACATGGTCTGTTAAGGCATCAAAATCTTGCGGAGCAAGGCTGCCCCATGGATTATTTTGGACCGCACATTTTCGGTTATTTGATCGCCCTTATACACACCCTCGGCTTGATCGCTGCCATACATGCGGTGCTGACGGTGCGCACGGCTCAAGGCTCGATCGCCTGGGCATTGTCGCTGATCTTCATTCCTTACCTGACGCTTATTCCGTACCTGGTGTTCGGTCGCAGCACCTTCGATGGCTACATCAAAGCGCGCCGCCAGGCCAACGAGCAGATGCGCCTGGCCATTTCCGAGCTGAACTGGCGCCCGTGGGTGGAAGAAGCCCTGACCGCGCGCGCCTCGAATGCCTACGCTTCCTTGCGTGCGATGCCGAAACTGGGGCGCATGCCGTGTCTGGCGAACAACGAAGTCCAGTTGCTGGTGAACGGCACCGAGACGTTCAACGCGATTTTCCAGGCCATCGATCAAGCGAAGGAAGCAGTGCTGATCCAGTTCTTCATCATCCATGACGATCGCCTTGGCCAACGCCTGCGTGACTTGTTGCTGAAGAAAGCTGCCGAAGGCGTGACCATTCACCTGCTCTACGACCGTATCGGCAGCCACGCCCTGCCCCACAGCTATGTGCAGGCGCTGCGCGATGGCGGCGTCGAGGTCAAAGCGTTCGCCACGCGCAGCGGCTGGCTCAATCGCTTTCAGGTCAACTTCCGCAATCACCGCAAAATCGTCGTGGTCGATGGCGTGGTCGGGTTCGTCGGCGGGCACAACGTCGGCGATGAATATATGGGCGAGAAACCGCCGCTGGCACCGTGGCGCGACACTCACGTAAAAGTGCGTGGCCCGGTAGTAGCGTGCATGCAGGAATCCTTTGCCGAAGACTGGTTCTGGGCCGCGCGCACGTTGCCGCCGCTGATCCTGCCGGACGAATACCCGGACGACGGCGTGCTCTGCCAATTGCTCGCCACTGGCCCTGCAGACGCCTACGAAACCTGTTCGCTGTTCTTTGTCGAAGCCATTCACGCAGCGACAGAGCGGGTGTGGATCACCAGCCCTTACTTCATTCCGGATGAAGCCGTGTTTGCGGCGTTGCGTCTGGCGGTGTTGCGCGGTGTCGATGTGCGCCTGTTGCTGCCGTCGCGCCCCGATCACCGCATCGTCTACGCCGCGTCCAGCCTATATGCCTTTGAGGCTGTGCGTGCAGGCGTTCGGGTGTTCCGTTACGAGCCTGGGTTCCTGCATCAGAAAGTGGTGTTGATCGACAGCGAGATCAGCGCGATCGGCAGCGCCAATCTGGACAATCGTTCGTTCCGGCTGAATTTCGAAGTGATGCTGCTGACCGTCGACAGCGACTTCGCTGCCAACGTGGAACACATGCTCAAACAGGATTTCGAGCAAGCCTACGAGATCGCCAAAGAAGAAAGCCGAGAGATCCACCGCCTGCAACAGGTCGGCATGCGGATCGCCCGGCTGATCTCGCCGATTCTCTGAAAAAACCATCAAGGATGGTAGATATCGTCGCGTGTCCATGGCAGTTCATGGCTGCCATCGGCGTGTGCTTTCACCGCAAGGATCTGGTGCAGGTTGATCCACCCGTGCGCGAACGCGTAAGCACAACCGGCCAAGTACAGCCGCCAGATCCGTAGCGCCTGATCGGGCACCAGTTTGCCGGCCGCTTCGAGGTTGTCCTCCAGCCGCTCACTCCAGTGATCCAGCGTACGGGCGTAATGCAGGCGCAGACTTTCGACGTCGACAATCTCCAGGCCTGCTTCGCTGATCTCGGCGGAAATCATCGACAGATGCGGCAACTCACCGTTGGGGAATACGTATTTCTCGATGAACTCCCCGGCGCCACGCCCGACCGGACGGCCATCGATGTGCTTGGCGGTAATCCCATGGTTCATCACCAGACCGCCCTCCTTCACCGCGCCGAACAGGGTCTTGCAGTACTCGGCCAAGTTGGCGTGGCCAACGTGTTCAAACATGCCGACGCTGACGACTTTATCGAAACGGCCGTCCTGCGGCAGATCGCGGTAGTCGAGCAATTGCAGTTCGATCTGGTCTTCCAGACCTTCGTCCTTGACGCGCTCGCGCGCCAGTTCGAGTTGTTCCTTGCTCAGTGTGATGCCGAAGACCTTGGCACCGAATTCCCGCGCAGCGTAACGCGCCAATCCGCCCCAGCCACAACCGACATCCAGCAGATAATCGCCCGGCTGCAAACGCAGCTTGCGGCACAAATGACGGAATTTGGCTTGCTGCGCCTGTTCGAGCGACTCGCTGCCAGTCTCGAAATAGGCACAGGAATACGCCATGTCGCTGTCCAGCCAGAGCTGGTAGAACGCGTTGGACAGGTCGTAGTGGTAGGAAATGGCTTTGGCGTCGGTTTCCTTGTCGTGCAAGGTCCGCACAGGCTGATTGTCTTCGTCTTCATTGAGCAAAGCGTTGCTCAGTTCGTCGCAGACCCGGATGACCTCGCTGATCGAGCCCTCCAGTTCAAGCTTGCCTTCAACGAACGCCGCCCCCAGCGCGTTCAGGCTTGGATGGGTGAACTGGCTGACCATCTGCGGGTCCTTGACCACGATGGTGACACTGGGCGCCGGGCCCAGATTGTACTCGTGGCCGTCCCAGAGCCGCAGGCGAAGCGGAAGCTGCAGGTTCTGTAAGGCCGGTGGAAGTTGCACGAGCATGGAAAATCCCCCATGTTTCAGACGTCCAATCTGAGGGTAGACCATCCTGGAAAATTAGCAGGCTATCGATTTAATTAGCCTTATCTATCGTTGCAGACGCTCTAGCAGGCCGTCCTGCACCCACTGTTTCAACCAGGTCACGGCCTGAAGTGGAGCGCCCTCTCCATAGATGACTGCTAACTCGGCGCACAGTTCGGCGAAACTCCAACCTTCGTTTACCAAGCCATTCAGGGCATTGGCCTCGGCAGATTCCAGACTGCGGTAATGACAGCTCAGACCGTTGCGCCAGATCAGGTAGATCTGGGGGATTTGAAGTGGCTGGCTGGGAGGGAAATCGGTTTCTTCCTTGACTGAGCGCCACAGGGCAAAGCTATTGAACCGGCATTCCAGCCACTGAACGCAAGACGCCTGTTTGACTCGCAGCGCTGGCCATTCTTGCGCGGACAGTGTCGTCATTGTTTCGAGGGTTAACGGCTCACCCGCTGGCGCATCGAAAGCCAACGTGAATGCCCATTCGACCACTGCCATTTCAGCCAAAGGAGCACTTTGCTCAGGCACCAGATGCTCGCGAATAAACCCTTCGAAGCCTTTGCCCAGCCAACGCAGACTGTAATGCGCAGACGGGGATTGGCGCAGGTACGCGGTAGCGAGCGCGTCAAATTCCTCGTCGCCCATCCAGTGCCAGATGGCTGGAAAATCGTTGCGCAACACCTCCAGTAACCGCGCTAGATAGGCGTTGTGATAGATCGCCAGACCGGTGCCGACATCCAGTGTCGGCCCGCCGATCAGGCTGGTGCTCAATAGCGCATGGGCTGTTGCCCCCTCATCCAGCAAAAACGACTCAAATGCAGATTGCCATTCTTTCAGGCGCATTGCTGTCTCCCGGCCAGAACCGTGTCACCTGACTGCCGGGCTTTCTGCAGTTCATCGAGCAACTCTTCAAAAGGCGGAAAATGATCATCACGTTCCAGCAAAGTAGCCACCGGCCCGAAGTGCTCCAATGTACGTTGATACAGCGCCCAGACGGGGTCGCTCACTGGTTGGTCATGGGTATCGATGACGTAATCGCCGTAATCGCTATGGCCCGCCAGGTGCAGTTGACGCAACTTGTCCGCCGGCAGGCTTTGAATGAATGTCCACGGATCGAAGCCGTGATTGCGTGAGCTGACGTAGACATTGTTGACGTCCAGCAGCAACTGGCAGCCGCTTTCCCGGCTCAGGGCAGCAAGAAACTCCCATTCAGTGAAATCATCTGAAGCGGCTCGGACATAGCTGGAGACGTTCTCCAGCACCAACGGACGCTGCAAAACATCCTGAACGTGGCGCACTCGCTCGGCAATGTACTCAAGACTTTCTTGGGTGTAAGGCAGAGGCAGCAAATCGTGCAACTGATGGGCGTTGCCGCGGCTCCAGCACAAGTGATCGGAGATCCACGCCGGGTTGACCCGTTCTGCCAGTTGCTTGAGTTGTTTCAGATAGTCCGCATCGAGGGCATGCGGCCCGCCGATGGAGAGGGAAACGCCATGCATCACCAGCGGATAGCGCTCGGCGATGGCGTCCAGGTAATACAGGGCTTTGCCGCCCTGCACCATGAAATTTTCGGAGACCACTTCAAACCAGTCCACGTCCGGCGACTGTTCGAGGATCTGCTGGTAATAAGCGCTACGCAATCCCAAGCCGTAGCCGAGGAAGGGAACAGAGGCGGACATGTGCAGACTCCTGATTAAAAGTGGCCGCAGTGGCGTGAGCCACTGCGGCGGCACTTGCCGGCCAGTTATTCGCCGACCTTGCCACCTGCTTTTTCGCAAGCCGCTTGAGTCATGGCTTTGAAACCCTGGCCTTTGCAGGAGCCCAAGCCTTTGCAAGCGTGGTCTTTGGTTTTGCAGTCGTTCTGGCCTTTGCAGGCAGTCACGCCGTAGCAGTGAACGTTGGCATCAGCGGCCATCGCGTTGGTTGCGACACCGGCAAACAGGGTAGCGGCAGCCAAAGCGAGAGCGGCACCAGCAGCAGCGGTCTTGATAGTCATTTTTCTTATCCTCGGTAATCATCAGGTGTGTCGGCTGGACGGTGTGTTCAGTCACGACATAGCACTAGAGAGAGCGGTCCCGACGGCGTTACAGAGGTGTCAGAAAAAATATTCAGATTTATTCCTTGAGCTTGAGCAGCGGCTCCTGAAAACGCAGCAAACGCCCAGCGTTGCCCAGTACCAGCAACGTACTGAGGTTATGCAACAACGCGGCGATCATCGCCCCGGCGGCGCCCAACCAGCCGAACGCGGCGAATACCACGATGGCCAGCGTCCAGCCCAGACCGATGATCACGTTAACCTGCAAGGTGCGACGACACTGACGACTCAGCCGCACGCAAGTGCCGAGGCGACGCAGGTCGCTGCCTATCAGAACGATGTCCGCCGACGCCAAGGCGATGTCTGCCCCGCCCGCACCCATCGCCACACCGACTACGCCCGCCTTCAGTGCCAGTGAATCGTTGATGCCGTCACCGACCACCATAGGCCGGAAGCCGTTGTCGATTTCCTTGAGTACGCGATTGAGTTTGTCCTCGGGCAAGGCCTGGGCTTGTACCTCGTGCAAGCCGACTTCTTGCGCCAATGTCTGGGCGACACTTTGTCGGTCGCCAGTCAGCAACAGTTGCCGCCCGAGGCCCAGTTCGCGCAATTCATTGAGAGCAAACCGGGCTTCCGGTTTGACGCTGTCGGCCAACAACAGCCAAGCGAGAAATTCACCGTTCAGGGCCAGGCCGGCAATGGGGCCGTCATGCTCGGGAATACTCGTCGTGGCGATTTTCAATTGGGTGAACAACTCTGGCCGACCAAGCGCTGCTTCGCCCTGCGCGGTCATTGCGACGATACCGAGTCCCTGCCGCTCGTGGATTTCGCTCAGCGGCAGATAGCCTTCCTGACTGATCAAGCCTGCCAGTGCCCGACTGACCGGGTGACTGCTCGCCGCGCCGAGGCTGGCGGCGAGCGCCATGACCGTCGATTGATCCGCGCGCGAACTGTTGATCGACTGCAAGCGCAAGGTGCCGTAAGTCAGGGTGCCGGTCTTGTCGACCACCAGCGATGTGAGGTCGGCCAGTTCTTCGAGGAACGCCGAGCTGCGGATCAGAATCCCATGCCGCGCCGCAACCGCTACACCGGCAATCGCCGTGGCTGGCGCCGACAACACCAAGGCGCAAGGGCACGCCGCCACCAACACCGCAAGCATCGCTTGCGCGTTGTTGGTGATGAACCAGGTGACCGCCGCCAGCAGCAACACCAGCACCATGTAACTGCCGGCATAGCGTTCAAGCAATCGAGTGATTGGCGGTTTGGAACGTTCGGCGTTTTGCATCAGAGCGATAACTTTGCCGAGCGTCGATTCGTCGCCGGTGCGGCTCACTTCGATTCGCAGCAGGCCGTCTAGATTGATCGCGCCGCCGAACACCGTCATGCCCACTGCAGCTTCTACCGGAACCGACTCTCCGGTAATCGAAGCGGTGTCGAGGCTGGCCTGGCCAGAGAGAACTCGACCGTCAGCCGGCACCCGATCGCCGGCACGCACCTCAACGGTATCGCCCGGTTTCAGCGTGCCGTTGTCCACTTCAATGATCGAGCCGTCAGCCTGAATCTTTCGTGCATGGCTGCGGGTCAATTGGCCGAGTGCATGAATCGCTTCTTGGGAACCAATGACGCTGCGCTCCTCCAGCACATGACCGAAGATCATGATGATCGGCAGCAAAGCCGCAGTGAGCAGATCACCCGTCGCCCAAGCGCCGAGCATCGCCAAAGCAATGAGTTGATCAGTGATGCCGTGCAAGCTCGGATAACGCAGGCTGTACCACGCCGAACGCATCACCGGCACCGCCACTAATAAAGAAGCAAAACCGAGCAGCAATTGGCTGACACCGGTTTGCTCCGGCGCCAGCCAACGCCAGATCAAGCCGAGGCCAAGCAAACCCAGGGCGAGCATCGCCAAGGTCAATTGCCTCGCCGCACGACGTTGTTCGGCCGAGGACAACAGGCTCGGTGCTGGGGTGGTCGCGCTCATTGACTGGCTCCCTGAATGATCAGGCGGGAATCGTCTTTCGGATCGACTGTGGTCACCGATCCGGCTTGGCCGAGGATCTTCGGCATGCGTTCGCGGTACAGACGCAAGAGCAATTGCGGGTCGGTGCCTTGTTGTTGGGCTTTGGCCAGGCTCAACACCGTCGCAGTGTCGGCAGATGCTTTGGCCAAGCGCTCACCCGCCTGAGCGTGGGCGACTTGCAGCGTGCGGTCGGCTTGTTCGTTGGCGGTCTGGGTGAGTTTCTCGGCATCGGTGCGCGCGTTGGCTACGGCTTTGTCGGCTTGCTGGCTGGCGGTCAAAACGGCGTTGAAGGCACTGACGGCAGGATCGGGCAGACTCGATTGCACATCGACCCGCGTCACTTCGACACCGATGCCCTGACCGCTCGCCTTCAGTTCGGACAAGCGTTTGTTGATGCCTTGCACCAGATCACCCCGCAGTCTTTCGCGGCGCTCGGCGGCCTGATTGTCGGCGCCGATCAGTTCCGGTCGGGCAACCAGAATGGTGTCCAGATCCCGAGCGGCCGTCAGTGCCACGGCGCTGCGCGTGACCAAACGATCCAGCGCCGGCACCACATGCTCGCCCTGAAGCACAAAGTCATAGGGGTCAGTGACCTTGTAAAACACCCGCACATCCAGCTGCACCACACCGGCATCACCGGTCAATAAATAACCAGAGCCGGCCAACGCATCGCTGATCGGTGTGGCGAATGAAGCGACCCGTTCAGCTTTCAACGCTTCGTCACTGCGCAGCAGATTCTCTACTCGACGCTCGATCACACGATCCGCCGCTGGCAGCAGAACTACCTGCTCGAACGGCTGTGGCCAGGCCAATAACAGGCCGGCGTTCTGGATGCGATCCAGCGCACCAAAGTGCAAAACCACGGCGCGATTCTGCGGATCAATCTGCCGCACATTGGAAAACGCCCAGGCCAATGCGGCCACCACCGTCACCGCGTACAAGGCAAAAAATGCCAAGCGTCCCGCCTGAATCCACGGACTGTTCAGCGAATGTGTTCCACGTGGAACTTCTTCATTCATGGCTGCGATCCGGATTTGCTGTCGAGATTTGGCGGGCCATCGACCAGCACGCGGAACGGCGCGGCATCGGTGCGCAGGATCAGTTTGGTGTCTGGGGTGACGATGGTGCCGAGGGTATCCAGTGAGCGCAGCAGGTTGTACAGCTGCGGCGAACCCGCGTAGGCGCGACCATAAATCTGCGCGGCCTCAACGCGAGATTGCGCTTCGATATCGGCGGCTTTCACTGTGGCATCCGCCTGCACAATCCGCGCATCGCGTTCGGCGGCAGAGCGAATTTGCGCCGCCTCACGCTTGCCGATTGCGGTGCGTTCGGTGGCAATTGTTTCACGCTCGGCGCGCATGCGATCAACCGTGGCAGTGAGTGTCACTGAGGGCAGCGTCAGCCGTTCGATACCGACCTGCACCACGCGCACGCCATAAGTGGCGAGCAATTGCTGATCAATCTGCTGACGTAATTGTGCTTCGAAATCGGCAATCCGCACCTGACTGGCATCGGTGTTCACCAAGTTGGCCAAGTCGAAACTGCTGGCGGTGGTCTCCAGGGCAGAGCCGACAAACGTGCGAATCTGCCGCGCCGCTTCGTCGGGCTGGTTCTGCACTGCACGCATGAAGCGCTGCACATTGTCCGGGTCACCCTGCACCTGCCACGCGACGTAAGCCTGGACGATGATGCGCAAACCGTCGCGGGTGCCAACATCCTGCAAACCGCTGGAGGTGGTGCGCAGGCGCAAGTCCACCGGGATCGCCGCTTCGAACGGCGCCGGCCAGCGCCAGCTCAACCCCGGCTCGAGCAGAACTCGCGACGGGTTACCGAAACGGGTAATGACAGTCGCTTCACCGGAGCGCACTTGCACCACACTCGCTGCGGCGATGGCGAACGCCACCAGCAACGCCGCCCAACCCATGCGCCGCCAAGGGAATGGCCCCGCCTCCTCCGGCGCACCGTGGTGGTGGTGACCGTGATGATGGTGATGCCCGCCGCCGTGGTCATGATGATCGTGTGTATGCGACTGGCTCAATGGGCAACTCCTGGTTGAGCGGTGGTACGCGCGGGCGTCGGGTCAGCCGGCAGCGTGAACGTGCGCAAGTCGATGGTCGGCGCATTGCTGCTGCCGCCTAGGCGATGGTCGAGGATCAGCAATTTGGCTTTACTCAGGCCGTGGCTGAGCTGACTGAGGTATTGCTCCAGCACAAATGCCTGGCCGGCGCTGGCGTAGGCTTTTTGTTCGGCACTGAATTTCAAATCAGCGGCCTGTGCGGCTGCGCCGATTTCGCGGGCGTTGGCGCTGGCCTGATCGCGAGCAAGGCTGGCTTGCAACTGCGCCTGGTTGCTCGCTTCGGCAGCAGCACCGCGCTCGCGGGAGATCAACGCCTGCGCACCGATCTGCGCCGCTTGCACACTGTGATAGGCGTTCGCGGCGCCGGCCGGCGGGTGAATCGCCTCAACCACCGTGGCGAGAATCTCCACGCCACTGTCGAGTGTTTGCAGATCATTTTGCACCGCACGGCCGATCTCTTCCGCCAGCCCTACCCTGTCCGCACCGAGCAAACCGTCGAGGGTGCGGGAGGCAAAGTCGTGGACGAGAATTCGGCTGGCGGTGCTGCGGATGAGAGTCGGCACGTCGGCGCTGTTGTAGGTTGCAGCCAGCGCTGCCTGATCACTCAGACCGATGCGGTAGACGAAGCGCACGTCCATGTTGACGATTTGAAAGCTCTGTTGCTCGCCCCGACTGCTGGCGATGACTTGGGATTTATCGTTCACATGACTGGCGTCCCACAGGCGATTTGCTGTAATCGGTGCTGGGCCTTCGGCGGGATCGAATTGCAGCGGTGCCGGGTTTTCGCCGACGCTGGTCGCCAGTTCATGGACCACGCCGTTTTCGACGTTCAACACTCGACCCAGTGGCCATGGCAAACCGGCGTGCAAACCGGGGCCGAACACCTGCACCGGTTTGCCGAAACGTTCGTAGATGCCACGACCTTGCAGGGGAATTTCGTGGATACCGGTCAGCAACCAGCCGAACGCCGCGACCAGTGCCAACACCGGAAGAAACGCACGACGCATGTAACTGAACGCCCAGATCTGGCGCAGATCGATGCCGAAGCGGTTGTGCAATTCGTGCTGCAGCGCGAGCAGTGGTTGAGGCGGCCAACGCAGCAGGTCGGCGACAAAACTGCGCGCCAGTAGCGTCGGTTCAAGCTGTTCGCGGCGGGGACTGAATATCGAAAGAACGGCACGCAATAGCAACTCAATCGCGACCAACCCCGGCAAGATGCCGATCAGCACTGCAAGGCGAACCGGCCATAAGGCGGTCTCGCTGGCGAACAACAAACACAGCGCCACCACCACCAGGTTGATGATCGCGACTCGCGACAGTTGCGCCAGCGAACTTGCTTCAGGCCATTGCGCCGGGGTTTGCTGAGCCAGTTGCCGCTCCAGCACCAGCAAACCAAACGCCAACAACAGGGCCAATGCCGCGCCGACGGTGGCAGACGCCCCAACAGCGGCGGGCGGTAAGGCAAGGTTCCACACCTGCTCAATGCTGATCACCACCAGCACTGCCCAAGCACCCAGCCATAACGTCGCCGTACCGATCAGACTTAGTAGGTGCAGGCTGCGTTGACTCAGTCGATCCAGCAGCCGTTCGTACCAGCCATCCGGCGCGCCAGGCTGCTCCATCGGCGCAGGAGTCGGTACGACAGGATTGATTACTCGTGCCCGCCATCGCGTCACCCACCAAGCCGATTGCAACCCGGCAACCAGCACCAGCAACGCCGCGCTCTGGTTGATCAGTAGCGGAACCCACAACGATTGCGGCGCAAACAGTGCGACAAAAAACGCCAGCACCCACCCTGCCCCGGCCAATCCCCCCAACGAAATTGCCAGCCGTCGCAATCGGCGGCCCTGCGTAACCGCCTGCTGAAAGCGCGGCAATCCGGCCACTTGCGTGCCATCAACCTCCAGATCGACCTGCATATCACCCCAACGCCATCGGCTCTCATCTCATATCGTTACGATATAACGAAATACGTGAAATATTCGTCCACAAATTGCGCTTATCTAAGAACGCCCAAGCTGTCGCTTGCCTGAAGCCTTGACCGAAATGTTCGGGATCGCACATATTACGCTCGTAATTTTACTCAAGAACTACCGTTAGCGATCCGCATCCCTCAACCAGGAGTAAGCGCATGAGCAACTATGACGTAGTGATTCTGGGCGGCGGCCCCGGTGGCTATAACGCGGCCATCCGCGCTGGCCAGTTGGGCCTCAAGGCTGCCTGCGTTGAAGGTCGCGCGACGCTCGGCGGCACCTGCCTGAACGTCGGTTGCATGCCGTCCAAAGCCTTGCTGCACGCCTCCGAGCTTTACGATGCGGCCATGGGTGCGGAATTCGCCAATCTCGGCATCGAGGTCAAACCGACGCTCAATCTCGCGCAGATGATGAAGCAGAAAGACGAAAGCGTGACCGGCCTGACCAAAGGCATCGAGTTTCTGTTTCGCAAGAACAAGGTCGACTGGATCAAAGGCTGGGGCCACATCGACGGCCCGGGCAAGGTCACCGTGACAGGCGATCAGGGCAGCAAGATCGAGCTGACTGCCAAGGACATCATCATTGCTACCGGTTCCGAGCCCACGCCCCTGCCCGGGGTCGAGATCGACAATCAGCGCATTCTCGATTCGACCGGCGCGTTGTCCCTGAGCGAAGTACCCAGGCATCTGGTGGTGATCGGCGCCGGCGTGATCGGCCTCGAATTAGGTTCGGTGTGGCGCCGTCTCGGCGCGCAGGTCACCGTGGTCGAATACCTCGACCGCATCTGCCCCGGCGTCGATGGCGAGGCCGGCAAAACCCTGCAACGCTCACTCAGCAAGCAAGGCATCGCGTTCAAATTGAGCTCGAAAGTCACCAGCGCCACCACTTCGGCCAACAGCGTACAACTCAGCGTCGAACCGGCCGCGGGCGGCACGGCTGAGTTACTGGAAGCGGATTACGTGCTGGTGGCCATCGGTCGCCGCCCCTACACCCAAGGCCTGGGCCTGGAGAACGTCGGCCTGAGCACCGACAAGCGCGGCATGCTCGCCAACAAACAACATCGCACCGAAGCCCCGGGGGTCTGGGTGATCGGCGACGTCACGTCCGGGCCGATGCTCGCGCACAAGGCTGAAGACGAAGCCATGGCCTGCGTCGAGCAGATCCACGGCAAGGCCGGCGAGGTCAATTACGACCTGATCCCCAACGTGATCTACACCAAACCGGAGCTGGCCAGCGTCGGCAAGACTGAAGAGCAGCTCAAAGCTGAGGGCCGCGCCTACAAGGTCGGCAAGTTTCCGTTCACCGCCAACAGCCGGGCGAAGATCAACCACGAGACTGATGGTTTTGCCAAAGTCCTTGCTGATGAGCGCACGGATGAAGTGCTCGGCGTGCACCTGGTCGGCCCCAACGTAAGCGAAATGATTGGCGAGTTTTGTGTGGCGATGGAATTCAGCGCTTCTGCCGAGGACATCGCCCTGACCTGCCACCCGCACCCAACTCGCTCCGAGGCGTTGCGCCAGGCCGCGATGAATGTGGAGGGGATGGCGACGCAGATGTAGAAGATCAAAAGATCGCAGCCTCCGGCAGCTCCTACCTGAAATGCGTACCCTGTAGGAGCTACCGAAGGCTGCGATCTTTTCGGTTTTCAGGATGGAAGATGCCCCAACGGCAACGCTCCCGGCGTCTTCACCGTGTGAATCGCAAAGTTGCTGCGGATATCGCTCACCCCCGGTAGTTTCAAAAGGCACCCACTGAGAAACCGGTCATACGCACGCAAATCCGGCACCACCACTTGCAGCAGAAAGTCAGATTCCCCCGAAACCAGAAACGCTGAAATCACCTCCGGCAACGCGGTGACGGCCGCGTAAAAAGCTTCGGCCTGTTCGTCGTTGTGGCGCTCGACCTTCACCCCGACAAACACCGTCAATCCCAACCCCACCTCATCGCGATCCACGTTGGCCTGATAGCCGCGAATCACCCCCGCCTCTTCCAGCATCCGCACCCGCCGCAAACACGGCGACGCCGACAAGCCGATCTCATCCGCCAGCTCGACATTGCTCAAGCGTCCGTCACGTTGCAGGGCGGCGAGAATCTTGCGGTCGAAGGCGTCGAGTTTCATGGTTGGCAGATCCTGATGGCGAGAGCGCAAAAAGAAAGCAGGTTATGCCAATACAGAGGCATTTTGAAGCGGACTACGCAAGCACCTGCCTCGCCCTTCGCCTCTAGACTGACGTCACCGAATCGACAACGAAAGGAGTGTGACGTGGCGAGTCTATGGCTGTTTTTCCTGGCATTGGCGGTGGTGTTTCTGTTGCCCGGGCCGGACATGATTCTGCTGCTGCAAACTGGCGCCCGACAGGGCCGCGGTGCGGCGCTGGCCACCGTAATAGGCTTGGCGATTGCCCGCGCATGTCACGTGGTATTGGCGGCGTTGGGGCTGTCGGCGCTGTTCAAGGCTGCGCCGTGGACGTTCGAAGTGGTGCGCCTCGCCGGGGCGGCGTATCTGCTGTGGATCGGCATTCAATGCCTGCGCAGCACGCTGGTGCCGAACCTGGATGCCGGGGATGTTACCGAGGCACGCGGGCAATGGCGCGAAGCAATCCGCCGTGGCTTGCTGACCAATCTGCTCAACCCCAAAGCGTTGCTGTTCTGCTCGGTGCTGCTGCCGCAATTCATCGTCACCGACGGCGCACCGGTGCTGAGCCAGTTCGCCCTGCTCGGCCTGTTACTGGTCGGCATAGGCCTGCTGTTCGACAGCATCTACGCCCTGGCCGGTGCCGCGCTGGGCCGTTGGCTGCAACACAGTCCAACGGCGCAACGGGTTCAACAATGGCTGTTCGGCAGCCTGTTGATCGGCTTCGCGGTGCGCCTGACGTTCATCCAGCAGGCTTAACCCTTGCGAGTCTTGCGCTGGCGACGAGTGATCAGCAGCAACGCCGCGCCGACCGCCAGCACAATCGCGCCGATCTGTACCGGCCACTTGTACGGTCGCAGGCCCGCGCGGACAGCGTCGGTGACTTGGGTGACGTAGCGTTTGTCGGCGTTTTCGAAATCCGGGTACGGGCACTGATTGCCGAAATCCACTGCCCACGGCACGTAAGCGCCTTCCTTCACGTAACGCTGATACAACGCGCTCTGATCTTCCAGGCTGCTGTTCCAACCAGCGGCGGAACACAGCACGGCGGCAAACGCCTGACTCGTGTGCGGCAGGTTGTCGGCGGCGCGATTGGCCAGCGCGGTGGCAACAAAGCGATAGTGATAACGCTGATCGGGCTGCGCTTCACTGGCCTTTTGGCGTTGAACCTCGGCTTCGGATACCAACGGACCGATTTTCAGCTCGGCGGTTTCCAGGCTGTAATTGCCGCCGAACGTGGCGTAATCCGGGGCCATCTCGTAACCGAGGATATCCATGCCCCACTCACGTGCCGTCCACGCCGCGTTGTACAGCGCACTGGCGCGCTTGGTCGGCCACCAGGCGGAATCGGCTTTCAGTCTTTGCTCGCCGTAGAGGCGGGCCTTGTTCTGCAGATCGGGATTGTCGAAATAGCCGACGGCCTCTGCGTAATGCCCTTCGCGCAGCAAACGCCGGCCCAGCAGATTGCGCAGACTGGCGGCGACGGGCAGCGGCACGTAATTGTCACGCTGCTCTTGGGTCAGCGCCGGCGGTGCCGGCACGTTGGCGTCGACATACTGCTTGAGTTCGTCGACGGTCAGCACGCGTTCGGCGACCGTCGCGGCATCGAACCAATAAATGCTGTTGCTGCGATACAGCTGGACGAAGGCTTGCAGGTACTCACCGCGTTGCAACGCCAGAATCGCGCTTTCGCCCTCGACCCGGCATTTCGGCTGGACCGTTTCCAGTGCCCAGTCCGGCGTGCGTCGATAGCCCCAGTCTTCGTTTTGCGGGAAGGCCTGCGCGGCTTTCGCATAGGCGGCTGCCGCCGCATTCTTGTCACCGTCGCGCACTGCCAGTTTCGCTCGCAGCCACCACGCGAGACCACCGTCGCCAGCGTGTTCGAGAAAGGCTTTGGCGCTGGCGTAGTCGCCCTGCTGATAATTCACCGCTGCCAATCGATCGGCGTTGTCGAAGGTGCCACGGGTACTGTTTTGCAGAAGCTTGACCAGTTTCTTTTCGTTCGGCGGTTCATCGCCAAACGACCAGCCGAGGCGGCTGAGCAACGATGCGGTGACCAGTTTCTGCACCCCTTCGTGTTGCATCAGCTTGGCCAATTCCGGCTCGGGCATGTCGGCCAGCTCGTTCGCCAGTTGTTTCAGCGAGGTGTAGCCAACCGGTGAACCGTGCACGCTCTGCGCTGCATAAAGATTGATCGCATCGTCCCAGCCACCGGCCATACGCGACGCTCGCGCCTCTTCCCCGAGGCTGGCGACACCCAGTCCCAACGGATCGCTGAAACCGTCGATGCTCAGTTGCCGGGTCTGGCGAAACGCCGAGATCGCCTGCTCCAGCGGATCGAGCATGTCGTCAGCCTCGGCGCTCATGGCGAACAGCGCGCGCCCCTCGGAATACGCTGCCCACGTACTGCGCAACGGGCGCTGATCCGCCGGTAGCGCCAGCAGTTGGCGGAAATAATCGACCGCCAGTTGATGCTCGCCGACATTGAAGGCCACCGCTCCCGCCACATACAGACGGATTTCCGCCGGCAGACTGCTGCCCTGTGTATAAGCGTCGCGGGCATCGGTAAGCCCGCGCAGACGCGTAACCAGTGCTTGCTGTTCATCGGTCAGGCCGGCGGCTTCAGCCTTGTTGCGCTCCTCGGCAGGTTCCGCCGGCTCGGCGTAAATAGCGTTCGCATTGTCGGCGGCAGGTGCGGGGTTTTTCAGCCCGGCGATCGCTTTGCCCAAGCGGCTGACTTCGAAGTTGAAGTTGCCTTCGGGCAGATCGGCCAGCGTCTGCCCTCGATTGTCGAGCAGGCGCATCGGGAAGTCCGGGCCGCAGGCCAGCGCCGAGCCCAGCGGCAGACAGAGGCTCAGGCAGAGCAGATGGCGGGGCCAGTTACGGGTCAACATGCGAACCTCCTTGATCAATAAATGCACAGCGCGCCCAACCGATGGCGCGCTGCCCGTTCGCCGGCAAGCGACCGTTGCGAAGGCGGGTGAAGGTAAGCAGATCCGGGCTCTGTTGCAATGAATAACCGGCGAGCGCGTCGGCGCCTTCGCAGTCGCTGGCCTTCACGGTGATACGTGCGGGCCAGGCGCTGTCGAGGTTGCCGGGGTTGTCGAGTCGGAGGTCGTAGAGGCCGCTGTGTTCACTGACGCTGAGGGCGAGTTGGCTGTGCAACTCATCGCCCCGCGCAACGGCGCGCAGCGTGGTCAGGCTCCAGGCGCGGCGGTCATTGACCAGCGGCAAGCGAAACCAGATCAACCCGGCCAGATGCGCGGGTGGATCGTCCCGCAGCGCTTTGCCGAGTTGGCTCAGTTGCACTGGATCGGCGAGCAGTTCTCGGCGCTGACCGCCACGCTCAAGCGGCACCTCACTTTCCACCACCGGCGCGCCGTCGACATCCGGCAACAGCGCCACACCGTAGGCGGGCAACGCCAGATAAAAAGGTTTGCGGGTGATTTCCCCCCAGGCCTCGGCCCAACGCCGCGCCTGCTCAGCGTCGAACAAGCCGCGTCGCGGGTCGCTGACGGCATGCACTTGCAGCACGCTGCTGTCGACTGTCGCCAGCAAGTTCGGCAATTGCGCACTGTCGAGCCAGGCCGGCAGCGCGGTAATGCTCAGAGGCAACGATTGCGGGAGTGCCGAGCGTAGATGTGTGAGAAATTCTGCGTAGGCCGGCAGCCGCGCATTGCCGGCATCGTGGTCGATTTCCACGCCACTCAGGATCAGGCCCAGCGCCTGCCAGTCATTGATGAGCTGAAGGATCTGCGCCGTGACCTGCTGCTGATCCAGCGCCTTGAGTTGGCCATCGAGGCGAATCACCGCAATCAGCGGGCGGCCATCGCTTTTCAGCAACTGCGGGTCGATACGCGCACGGCTCCACCCGGCATTCGGGAACGCCTGCAACGCCAGCACCCGCAAGGTGGAAAAATCACTGCGGCTATCGCGCAACGCCGCCTCATGGGCCGACGTCCACTGGCGTTGCCAGACGTAGAGTTGCTGATCGAGTGGCGGTGAATCATGCCGTTCACAACCCGAGAGCAAGACCCCAAAAAACAGCCCCACAATAAAGCGCATACCTTGCAAACCCCTGACACACAGGGCTGCAAGGTTACACAAAACTCAGTTGCAAAAGCTTCAAGGCTTACGGGCGATGATCACCTGACTTTTCGCCACGACCGCATCCAGCGCCTGCTTGATCTGCGCCCCGCGTGGCGAGTCCAGCACCGCCTGCCAGGTGTCGGCCCAATGATTGAGCAGTGGATGATCAGGGTTACTGAAATCGACC
Organism: Pseudomonas sp. NPDC087639; assembly: GCF_044743385.1. Taxonomy (NCBI): domain Bacteria; kingdom Pseudomonadati; phylum Pseudomonadota; class Gammaproteobacteria; order Pseudomonadales; family Pseudomonadaceae; genus Pseudomonas; species Pseudomonas sp. NPDC087639. Next base: position 75,031 of record NZ_JBIUWI010000014.1, read on the forward strand.
TTGGCTTCCCAGAACAGCAGCATCCACATCGACCAGTAAAAGCCGTACTGGCTGTGGCTGATGATCTCAAGGCCGGCCTCACTGACCATGGCCTTGAACTGCTCTTCGCTGATGATCCGGATGTGGTTGGGCTTCTGGAAATACTCGGGCGCCGCGATGTCTTTTTGCAGGTCTTCGGAGCTCGGGTGCGGCACGCTCAACAGGTACAACGCGCCCGGCTTGCCGACGCGCACCAGTTCGGCGAGAAACTGCGCCGGGTCGTCGACGTGTTCAATGACTTCGGTGGACACCACGCGCGTCGCTGTCGCGTCGGCAATCGGCAGCGGATTGCAGTCGGTGACGTGGCATTCGATATCGCGCGCCGGGGTGTCGCCCAGACGCTGACGCGTCGCCTCGACCTTGGCGCCGTCGATGTCGGCAATGATGATCTTCGCCCCGCGCATCCCGCAGAAATGCACGTTGCCACCATCACCGCAGCCGACATCCAGCAGCGTGTCGTCAGCGCTCACGGGAAAGCCTGTGAACAGCTCGCCGGTTGCCTGGTTGAACCAGCCGCTGAGCATCGCGTCGTGCAGGCCGAGCATGTACGGATCAGTCTTCTCGGCGACCGCAACGGCAGGCTGTGCAGACGTCGCCGCCGTGAGTTTCTTCAAAAGGCTCAGCATGAGGTGGCTCCAGAGGATGGGACGGCGGTGGGTGACGTACCGAGGCGTTTGACCAGTGCTGCGCCGCGGTTGCGCATAGGCATTTCGATGAAACGGTAATTGAGTTCGCTGAGCAGCGCGATCAGGCCGAAAGCGATTGCCAGCGTTAGAATCGGATGGCCGGCAGGGCTTGGCAGTCCGGAGCTCTGTAGCCGGAAAATCAGTTCACGCACCAGTTGATAGGCCGGAATGTGGATCAGATAGATGCCGTAGGAGCGGCTGCCGATCCACGCCATCAGCCGTTGCAGATGACCGGCGGGCAACAGATAGTCACGGTTGTAAGAAGCAATCCAGACCAGCACCGCACTGAGCAGCGCGATCGAACCGATGCGGTAATTGGCGAAGGTGAACCGGTCGGTCGCCATCAAACTCATCAGCAAACCGGTAGCGATCAAGGCCAAAATCCCGACCCAGGGCCTGCGCAGACACGTCGGCTGCCAGCGCTGATAACCCGGCTGCACACTCCACATAGCCAACAGCACGCCGAGCGCCAGGGCGTCGGTGCGCACGGCCATCAGCAATGGCGTGCGCATCGTGAAAATCTGCACGGCGACAAGCGCCAGCAAGGCCCAGACCAGATGCTTGCGACAGAGCAGAATCAACAGCGGAAACAGCAGGTAGAACTGCTCCTCCAGTGACAGGCTCCAGTAGACGAAACTGCTGCCGTACTCGTAGTGGAAGAAGCTGTCGGCAAAACGGAAGTTGGCGTACTGCAACACACCCGCCAGCGTTGCTTGCAGGTTGGCGTACAGCGAACCGAACGCGCCCGAACGATTGAGAAACACACACGCCAGCAGCATCAGAGCCAACCATAACCAAGCCGATGGCAACAGCCGAAAAGCCCGGCGCAGCCAGAAGTTGCGCGTCTGTTGCCAGTATTCCTGGCGGGTTGTGCAACCTTGCAGCACCGGGATCAGGCCACGGGCGATAACAAAACCGGAGATGGCGAAAAACAGATCGACGCCCCACCACGGCTGGGCCCAGGCGTGAATTTTTACCAGCAGCGGCACCGGGTCGGTAAACAGGCTGCCCTGCAAGTGATGGAACAGCACCCCCAGCACCGCGATCGCACGCAGGACCTCAATGTCCATGATCCGTTTGCTGTTCATGCTCCGGGGGTTTCCACGGTCACACCACGGCGCTCGAACAACTGCGCAAAGAAAACCCGTAACCGCTGTTCAGCGACTGCCTGGCTGCAGAACGCTTGCAGGCTGCCGACCGCTTGCGCCGACATCCGGGCATAACGCGCCGGGTCGTTTTTTGCCACTGCATAACTTTCCCGATAGGCCGCGCACAACGACGCCCAGTTGGTCATGTAGCGCAGCGTACGAAAGGCCTTGCGTGGGTCGTGCGGCCAGGCTGTGAGTTCATCGGTCGACTCGATCAGGAACGCATTTTCGGCGCTCAGGTAATCGATCATCGCGGTGGTGCGCGGGGCCACCGCCGGTTTGCCGCACGACATGAACTCCATCAGCGGCAAGCATTGGCCCTCGCCGTATGACGTATTCACTACATAACGAGTGGCCTGGACCAGTCGCTCGTAGTCGGGATCGGCAAGGTAGCCGTAGATCAGCACGATACGGCAGCGATAAGACTGGTTTTTGTACAGGTGATGCAGGATGTCGCTCAGCGCTTCTTCGGCATCGTGGTGCGTGAGCTTGAGCACCAGCGTGGCGTCTTCGACGTCGCGAAAACTCACGCAGAACGCGCTGAGCATATCTTCCCAATTCTTGCGCCCATCACCGGGATTGAACACCGAGGTGTACACCACACCGTCAAGCAGCAGCTCCTGCTCGGTGAGCGGCGCCTCAAAGTCGATGCCTTTGCCACTGCGCAAATGCATCGGGCCGAAGGCATTCAGATCCAGTTTTCGACTGTCGGCCACCAGGCCTTTGATCTTCAACCGCACCGTAGCCACCGGCGACTGCCCTTGCAACTGCGCGCCGCGGGCTGCGAAGCGATCCCATACCGGCGCCGGCACCGCGACAATCGGGTAATCAGCCTCCATTGCTTCGCGCACGGCGTTGACCGTGTAGCTGGAATGGGTAATGGCAGCACCGCAAGCGTGCAGCACGGTGCGCCAGTCATTACGCGGCTCACCGGCAAACGGTTCGTTGGGGATCGTGCTGAATTCCCATGCAAACACCGGGAGAGTCGGACACGCCAGGTTCACCGGCGTGCGATGCGGCGGGGAAAACGACAAGAACACACAGGGCTCGCCCCGAGCCAGACACTCCAGATAGAGCGCATCGACTTCGACCTGCGGGTCTGCCACTTCCACCACGCGCCCGAGGCGCTCGAGTACCGGGCGATACTCCTTGAGCACGAAGTAGTAACTGTATTCTGAGCGGCCCAGGTTCTGCGCGATGGTGTGCTGGTTGGTTTCAGAATGGATGATGATCAGCATGAGGCGCTATCCGTCACTGGCACAGCATCCAGGGTGCGCGGCACCAGTCCGAAAAAATCAGCCATGCGCTTTTGCACCGGCGCGAACGCGCAGTAATCGTGCATGCGGGCAATCGCAGCAGCCGACAGGCGCTGGTAATCCTCAGGCTGCGTTTTGGCCATTCGATAGCTGCTTTCATAAGCGCTTTTCAGCGAGCCCCAGTCGGGCCGATGACGCAGTGTGCGATAGATGATGCGACTGTCCTGCGGCCAGATAGTGAGTTCCTCACTGGACTTGACCACGAACGCCACCGACTCGTCGATGTAGTCTTCCATGGCCGTGTGATCCGGTGCGATCACCGGTTTGCCACTGGACATGAATTCCATCAACGGTAGACACAGCCCTTCGCAACGCGAGGCATTGACGTAGAAACTGGCGGCGCCATAAAGCCTGGCGTATTGCGCGTCGTCCAGATAACCGTGCATCACCACCACCCGGCAAGCAAAGGGTGAAAGCTGCGCGAGCAAGGTCATTAACTCGCTGTAGTAAGACGCCAGATCGTTCTGGGTGATCTTCAGCACCAGTGTCGCATCGGCTCTTTCGCGCAAGGCCCAGCAGAACGCGGTTATCAGTTGATGCCAGTTCTTGCGGCCATCCTTGGGGTTGAACACGCTGACGTAGATCACGCCGTCGACCGCTATGTCGACCACCGACGAGGTGTCCGGCAGGTTCAGCGGCTCGGGTTCGATAACCGGTACCGGTTGCGGGCCGCAAATGGCCGGCAGACGTTTTTCGAGCCAGCCGTGCAATACGTCCGGGACCCGATCGCGAACTCCCTCCCAATACCAGTTGTGCAAAAACTTTGATCGCGGCAGCGGTGGCTCGTCGTGGCGCCCTGCATTCAGCACCCACAGACGCAGGTAATGCCGGGCAATGATCAGGCGGCGTTTGAAGGTCAGCGGTGGCGGTCGGGTTGCCTCGAGCTCGGCGGCCAGAGCTGCTTCCTGCTCGGCGGTCAGTGGTGTCGGGATCAAAGCATCGGCCGACAACCCGAGCGTTCGGGTATCGAAGATGCAGCCCTTGATGGAAAGCACCGCGCCGGGATTGATCGGCCTACAGACGTGTTGCTCGCGAATCGCCGTGAAGTTCTCCCACAGCGGAGTCGGCAACACCAACACTGGAAAGTCTTCGCCCATGGCCCGGCGAATGGCTCGGGCGGTGTGGCTCGACAAGGTGATGACCCGGCCCTGACGCGCAAACATCTGCGTCCAGTCATGGTGCGGATCGTTGTCCCACTGCTCATCCGGGATAGAGTCAAACTCCCATGCCACGACGCAAATCGTCGGACACTCAAGTTCCATGGGGGTTTTATGCGCAGGGGTGAATGACAGGAACACGCTGTCTTCGCCGGCGGCGAGCAGTTGGCGATAAAGCGGATCGACTTCGGCGCTGGACGACACAATGTGCACCTGACCGAGACTCTCGAGTATCGGGCGATAGGCCTTGAGCACAAAGTAGTAGCTGTATTCGGGACGCCCCAGGCTCTGGCTGATGGAGCTGTCGTTGACGTCCGAGTAAAGAATGAAATTCATGGCATCCCACGATGAGGCCGCCATCCCGGCAGCCTCATGCTATGACGGCCCGGCGTCGGATCAAGTCGGCATCACCGGCGCTTGTCCTTCATCTTCAGGCACGTCTTTGTTCTTGTTTTAGTGGTCAGTTTCACCCCGTTGCACAATGCCCACGGCGAACCGACGGGAATGGCGACGAGGGTCATTCTAAACACATCCGCAAAGGATCCGTGAACCGCCCGGCGAGAATAAATCGGTCTACGCTAACGAGAACTGACCAGTCACGGTTTGGCCAGTTGAAATTGCTGTGCAATTGGCACAGATTGGTAACAAACAACTACAACAAAGACTTCGCCTGTCGTCCTGCCGGTGTTTTCTACCGGTCTGACAGACTTACCCTCAAAGCCTGTGGGAAAGTGGCGCAAGTTCAAGACCAAGGGGTCGCTGTTTGAAAAAGCGTCTGTTCATCACGGGTCTCAGTGGCTTCGTGGGACAACATATTCAGTCACGTCTGACCTTGCCCGATTCGTCGTGGGAGCTGCTGCCTGCCGCATCGCCCTACGACCTCACGGATGCCGGCAGCCTCAGCGACCTGTGGCCGCAGATTCCCGACGCGGTCATCCATCTGGCCGGGCAGACCTTCGTCCCCGAAGCCTTCCGTGATCCGGCCCGCACCCTCGATATCAATGTTTTCGGCACCCTCAATCTCTTGCAGGCGCTCAAGGCTCGCGGCTTTGCCGGCACCTTCCTGTACGTCAGCTCCGGCGACGTTTATGGCCAGGTGGCCGAAAGCGATCTGCCGATCACCGAACAACAACCGCCCTGCCCGCGCAACCCTTACGCGGTGAGCAAACTCTCGGCAGAGTTTCTCAGCCTGCAATGGGGCCTGAGCGAGCACTGGCCGGTGCTGGTGGCGCGCCCGTTCAACCATATCGGCACCGGGCAGAAAGACAGCTTTGTCATCGCCAGCGCTGCGCGCCAGATCAGTCGCATCAAACAAGGCCTGCAAGCGCCGCAACTGGAAGTCGGCGACATCGACGTGACGCGTGATTTCCTCGATGTCGGCGATGTCGTATCGGCCTACTTCGCGCTGCTGGAAAAAGGCCAGTCGGGGCAGGTCTACAACATCTGCTCGGGGCGCGAGCAAAGCATCCGCAGCCTGATCGAGCAGTTGGCGGATCTGGCCGAAGTCGAGATGCAACTGGTTCAGGACCCGGCGCGCATGCGTCGTGCCGATCAGCGCCGCGTTTGCGGCAGCAACGCAAAACTGGCCAAAACCACAGGATGGGCGCCAGACATCACCACACAACAATCCCTGCGGGCGATCCTGTCCGACTGGGAGACGCGAGTACGACAAGAATGACAAAAAGTGCACTGATCACAGGGATCACCGGCCAGGACGGCGCGTATCTAGCCAAATTGTTGCTCGACAAGGGCTACAAGGTTTATGGCTTCGTGGCACGGCGCAGCAGCGATTCGCGCTGGCGCCTGCGCGAAATGGGCGTCGAAGCCGACATTGTCTATCTGGACGGTGACATGGCCGATGCCTGCTCGGTACAACGTGCGGTCATTCAATCGGCTCCGGACGAAATCTATAACCTCGCCGCGCAGAGTTTCGTCGCCGCGTCGTGGAATCAACCGGTGACCACCGGCATCGTCGATGGCCTGGGCGTTACTCATATCCTCGAAGCGATCCGCCAATTCAGCCCGCACACCCGCTTCTATCAGGCCTCGACCAGTGAAATGTTTGGTCTGATCCAGGCTGAGCAACAGGACGAGAACACCCCGTTCTACCCACGCAGCCCATACGGCGTGGCCAAACTGTATGGCCACTGGATCACCGTCAACTACCGCGAAAGTTTCAACCTGCACGCCAGCAGCGGCATCCTGTTCAACCACGAATCGCCGCTGCGTGGCATCGAGTTCGTCACCCGCAAGGTCACCGATGCCGCCGCCCGCATCAAACAGGGCAAACAGCAGGAGCTGGCCCTGGGCAACATCGACGCCAAACGCGACTGGGGGTTTGCCGGCGACTACGTCGAAGCCATGTGGCTGATGCTGCAACAAGACAAGCCAGACGATTTTGTGGTCGCCACCGGTGTCACCACCACGGTGCGGGAAATGTGCCGTATTGCCTTCGATCACGTCGGCCTCAACTACCGCGACTACGTGAAGATCGACCCGGCGTTCTTCCGCCCGGCTGAAGTCGAAGTGCTGCTCGGCAACCCGGCCAAGGCTCAGCGCGTGCTGGGCTGGAAGCCGAAAACCGACCTGGATACCTTGATCCGCATGATGATGGATGCGGACATGAAACGCGTCGCCAAGGAGTAGGCCATGCTGATCCCCGTGATTCTGTCCGGCGGTGCCGGCACCCGTTTGTGGCCGGTGTCCCGCGAGGGCCATCCCAAGCCGTTCATGACCCTGCCCGACGGCCAGTCGCTGCTGGGCAAGACTTACCAGCGTGCAGCAGGGTTGCTGGACGGCTGGGGCGACATCGTCACGGTGACCAATCGCGAGTACTACTTCCAGAGCAAGGATCACTATTGCGCCGCCCACGTGTCGCGCCATCGCGGGCACTTCCTGCTGGAACCGACCGGGCGCAACACTGCCCCGGCCATTGCCGCCGCCGCCCTTTCGCTGCAAGCGCTGCATGGCGACGACGCGATCATGGTGGTGATGCCCGCCGACCATTTGATCGTCAATCAGGACGCGCTGAAAAGCGCGGTCGAACACGCGGTCAATCTGGCCAGGGACGGTTATCTGGTGACTTTCGGTGTGCTGCCGACGACCCCGGAAACCGGCTTCGGCTACATCGAAACCGGTGCGCCGCTGGACGCAAAAGGCGCGGCCAAGGTGCAGCGCTTCGTGGAAAAGCCCGACCTGCAAACCGCCACGCATTACCTGGAGAGCGGCAACTTCCTGTGGAACTCGGGCATGTTCTGCTTCACCACCGCGACCGTGCTTGCCGAGCTGCAACTGCACGCGCCAGAACTGCTGGAGCAGACCCGCGCCTGCATGGCCGCAAGCGCCCCGGTGGAAACCGTCGGCTGCCTGCAACAGGAACTGTCGCCCGCGCTATTCGCTGAAATCACCGACATCTCTATCGACTATGCGTTGATGGAACGCTCGGGAAAAGTCGTGGTGGTGCCCGCCGGTTTCGACTGGAGCGATATCGGTTCGTGGGGGGCGGTGGCCGCACTGGTGCCGGCCGATGCCAACAACAACCGCGCCAGCGGCGAAGCGATTTTCATCGACAGCCACAACAACTTCGTCCAGAGCGAAGGCCGGCTGGTAGCCGCCGTCGGTGTGGATAACCTGATCATCGTCGACACCGCCGACGCCGTGCTCGTGGCCCATGCCGACCGTGCGCAGGACGTCCGCCGCGTGGCCAAGCAGCTCAAGGACAAATCCCACGAAGCCTATCGCCTGCACCGTACGGTCAGCCGCCCATGGGGCACCTACACCGTTCTGGAAGTAGGCCCGCGTTTCAAGATCAAACGCATCGTGGTCAAACCCGGCGGCAAGCTGTCGCTGCAAATGCACCATCACCGCAACGAACACTGGGTGGTGGTCGAAGGCATGGCCAAGGTCACCAATAACGGCACCGGTACACACTTGGTGGCCAAGAACGAATCGACGTTCATCGCCGCCGGCCACCGGCATCGCCTGGAAAACCCTGGCGTGATCGATCTGGTGATCATCGAAGTCCAAAGCGGCGAATACCTGGGAGAGGACGACATCGTCCGCTTCGAAGACCAATACGGCAGGACGGTTTGAATGCTGCTTTCCCTGTATCGCTCGCTGCACAGCTACCGTGGATTCATCCTCGGTAGCGTGCAACGAGAGTTTCAAGCGCGTTACCGCAATTCGCTGTTCGGCGCTTTGTGGCCGATCTTCAATCCGCTGTCGATGATCATTGTTTACACCGTGATCTTTTCCCACATCATGCGCGCCCGCCTGCCCGGCGTGGACGACAGCATGGCGTACAGCGTCTACCTCTGCGCCGGCCTGCTGGCGTGGGGGCTTTTTTCGGAGATCACCCTGCGCAGTCAGACCATGTTTCTGGACAACGCCAATCTGCTGAAGAAAATCAGCTTTCCGCGCATCTGCCTGCCGGTGATTGTGTTGATCAATGCCGGGATCAACTTCGCCATTATCATCGGGCTGTTTCTGGGCTTTCTGCTGGTGACTGGACGCTGGCCAGGCATGGCCTTGATGGCGTTGTTACCGTTGATAGCGCTGCAGATGATGTTCTGCGCAGGGCTGGGGATGGTCCTCGGCGTACTCAATGTGTTCTTCCGTGATGTCGGACAGCTCTTTGCCATCTGCTTGCAGTTCTGGTTCTGGCTGACGCCGATCGTGTACCCGATCAGCATCCTGCCGGAATGGGTGCAGCGTCTGCTGCAACTGAACCCGTTGACCAACCTGTTCAGCAGCTATCAGAACCTGTTTCTCTACGGTCAGTGGCCGGTCTGGAGTTCGCTGCTGCCGATCGCCATCACCGGGGCGGTCTTCTGCCTGATCGGGCTGCGGCTGTTTCGCCAGCGCGTCGGCGAAATGGTGGATGAACTCTGATGGGGCATATTCGCGTGACCGGCCTGAGCAAGGCCTACAAACAGTACCCCAACCGCTGGAGCCGACTGGCAGAGTGGCTGATCCCCTTCTCGCCCATCCGTCATCGCCAGCACTGGGTGCTGCAAGACGTCGAATTCGAAATCGCCCCCGGAGAAGCCGTGGGCATCGTCGGCGCCAACGGGGCTGGCAAAAGCACCTTGCTGAAGATGATCACCGGCACCACGCAGCCCACTGGCGGCAAGATCGAACTTGAAGGCCGTGTGGCGGCGTTGCTGGAGCTGGGCATGGGCTTTCACCCGGATTTTACCGGCCGGCAGAACGCGATCATGGCCGGCCAGTTGCTGGGAATGCAGCTCGAAGAAATCGAAGCACTGATGCCCGATATCGAGCACTTCGCCGAGATCGGCGATGCCATTGATCACCCGGTGCGCACCTACTCCAGCGGCATGCAAATGCGACTGGCGTTCAGCGTTGCCACCGCGCGGCGCCCGGACATTCTGATCGTTGATGAAGCGCTGTCAGTGGGCGACGCCTATTTCCAGCACAAAAGCTTCGAGCGCATCCGCAGCTTCCGCAAAGCCGGGACAACCTTGCTGATTGTGTCCCATGACCGCTCGGCCATTCAGTCGATCTGCGACTCGGCGATCCTGCTCAAGGACGGTCGTATGGCCATGTACGGCAAACCCGAAGCCGTGCTCGATTACTACAACGCATTGATGGCCGAACGCGAAGGTCAGGTAGTGCGCCAGGAAATGCTCGCTGGCGGTGAAGTGCAGACCGTTTCCGGCACCGGCGAAGCGGCGATTCTCGGCGTGCGCCTGCTCGATGAACACGATCACAGCATCGACGCCGCCGAGGTCGGGCAACCGGTGGTGCTGGAGGTACAGGTTGAAGTGCGCAAGGACATCGAGCGGCTGGTACTGGGCTTCATCCTCAAGGATCGGCTGGGGCAAATGATGTACGGCATCAACACTCACCGTCTGAACAAGGCGCTGACCGACCTGCATGCCGGTGAACGTTTTACTTACCGTTTCGCCTTCATCATGGGCCTTGGCAAGGGTAATTATTCGGTGTCGCTGAGCCTGTCGCGTCTGGATTCACACTTGGACCGCAACTTTGAATGGCGTGACTACGGCTTGGTGTTCCACGTAATCAACAATCGCAAGGAAGACTTCGTCGGTTGTTCATGGCTGGACGCGCAGACCACGATCACCCGTGATACGCCGGCCAGGATCACCGAGCGCGCGCCATGAGCCGATTGTTGGTGGAATGCACCCACGTATTCAAACACCCAGGGATCAACTCCGGGATACAACGGGTGGTGCGCAATGTCATCAATCAACTGCCGCCGAGTGTCGACGGCGTTGAATGTTTGCCGGTCATTTTGCTCAACGGCCAACTCTATCGGGTGACCCGTCTGGCGCCGTTGGACACCCCGGGGTTCAACGCACTGGCGACCTTCGGCGAAAGGCTGCAGCGCCTTGCCCATCGGTTCTGGCAATGGCGTCTGCGAGTCGACGCCGACCGCACCTCGAAACTGGCGCGACGGCTCCTGTATGTCGGCTATCGCCTGACGGCGTTCGCTGCGTTCGGCCTGCCACTGCGCCTGATCAATCAGATCAACCGCACGCATCTCCTCAAACGTTGTTCACCGCTGCAACACCGGCCGGGCGATCAACTGGTGCTGCTGGATTCGTCATGGCACTCGGATTTTTTCGCCCACATCGAGCAGCTCAAACGCGACGGTGTCGGCATGATTGCGGTGATATACGATTTGATCCCGCTCACTCACCCACAGTTTTACGACACACGTCTGGTCGAAGTTTTCAGCGAGTGGTTCGACTGGATCACCCGCACGGCCGACGGCTACATGGCGATTTCCGCCACGGTGCGTGATCAGGTGCGCGAAGAACTGCAGCGGCGAATCGGCGCCGAGCAGACTGACAAGCGTTGGTTCGATTTCTTTCACCTGGGCAGCGAACTCGATCTGCACTGCCTCGAAGCGACAGTCGATCCGCGCCTCAAGTCGCTGTTCGCCGCACCTGAGCCGGTATTCCTGATGGTCAGCACCATCGAGCCGCGCAAGAACCACGCGTACCTGCTCGACGCCTTCGAACGCGCCTGGGCGGCCGGTTCAACCGCACGGCTGTGCATCGCCGGACGGGTCGGCTGGAAATGCGACAGCCTGCTCGCCCGTGTGCGCAGTCATCCAGAACTGAACCGGCGTCTGTTCATGTTCAACGACCTCAACGACACCAGCCTCGAACACGCCTATTCCCACGCTACTGCATTGGTATTCCCCTCGTTCGTCGAAGGCTTTGGTTTGCCACTGGTGGAAGCCATGCAGCGCGGCTTGCCGGCGATGGGCAGCGATATCGCGATATTTCGCGAAATCGGCGGCGAGTTCATGGCGTACTTCGATCTGCAGGATCCGCAAAACCTTGCCGACTTGATCACCGGATTCCAGCGCACCGGCCAGTTTCCCGCCGCCCGCGATGTCGCCGACTGGCAGTGGATCGGCTGGCGGGAAGCCAGTCTGCAACTGGCTGAACGCAGTGTCCGCAATGTCCTTCAAGCGCCAGCGGCGCCAGCGAGGCAACATGCGCATTGCCCTTAACGCACGGATCCTGCAAGCGCCGCGCACCGGCATCGGCCACTACGTCGCCGAGTTGGTCAACGCCTTGCGCAGCGAACCTGATATTGAAGTGACGTTGTTCCACGGCTGGGGCTGGAGTTCAGCGTTGCCGGTAGCCGCCATGCCCGGTTATTCGCGGCTGACGCCACTGCTGCGGCAGATTCCAGGGGCGTACCAGGCACGCCGCTGGCTGGAGCAGAAGCGCTTCGATCAGGGCCACGTGCAGGGCATCGACCTGTATCACGAGCCGAGCCTATGGCCGCTGGCCTTCGACGGGCCGACCGTGATCACCCTGCACGACCTGACACATCTGCATTTTCCTGACACTCAGCCATTGCCACGCCTGAAGGAAATCGAGCGTCGCCTGTCCGTCGGCGTACAGCAGGCGCGGCTGATTCTGACGGACTCGCAGGCGATTGCCGACGAAGCTCAGGACTACTTCGGGCTGCCCGCCGAGCGTTTTGTCGTCGCGCCACTGGGCGTCGCCGAACGATTCCATCCGCGTGAGGCGAACGCCATCGACGCCGTGCTCAAAGCACATGCCATCAAGGCGCGGGAGTATTTTCTGTGTGTCGGCACGCTGGAGCCGCGCAAAAACCTGAGTCTGGCCTTGCGCGCCCATGCCCTGTTGCCGGAGGCGGTGCGCGAGCGCTTTCCGCTGCTCATCGTCGGCATGGCCGGTTGGCAGCGTGAACAGTTCAGCGACGAGCTGCGTCAGGCACTGGCCAGTGGGCATGTGTGCCTGCTCGGTTATCTGCCCGATGAACAAGTAGCGCAGTTGTTGGCCGGCGCCCGGGCGCTGATTTTTCCTTCGCTTTACGAAGGCTTTGGCCTGCCGGTGCTTGAAGCGATGGCCAGCGGCACACCGGTGGTGATCACCCGCTCTTCGGCCATGCCGGAAGTGGCGGGCGCTGCCGGCAACTATATTGAAGCTGACGATGCAGTCGGATTGCGTGACGTGATGAGCCGACTGATCGACGATCAAGCACATTGGCAGGTATGCCGAGAGGCCGGATTACAGCAGGCACGGCTTTTTTCCTGGGAGCGTTGCGCACAGGCCACGGCCGGTGCCTACCGCCAGGCCATGGGAGGTTGAATGCGAGTTCTTCATTTTTTCAAGACGTACCTGCCTGACTCGGTCGGCGGCATCGAACAAGTGATCTTCCAACTGTGCGAAAGCGGCGCCCAACACGGTATCGATGGCCAGGTCCTGACCCTCAGCGCCGACCCGAATCCGCCGGTTGTGCAACTCGGTCAACACGAAGTCCACCGGGCCAGACTCGACATCCAGTTCGCCTCCACCGGATTTTCCTGGAGCGTGTTCAAGCAGTTTCGCGAGATGGCCGCCGAGGCCGACGTGGTCAATTACCACTTTCCGTGGCCGTTCATGGACCTGGTGCATTTCGCCAGTGCCATGAAGAAACCGAGCGTGGTCACCTATCACTCGGACATCATCCGCCAGAAGCACCTGCTCAAACTCTACCGGCCATTGATGAACCGCTTCCTCGCCAGCGCCGACCGCATTGTCGCGGCCTCACCGAATTACCTGCACACCAGCGATGTATTGCAGCAGTTCCAGAACAAGACCCGAGTGATTCCATACGGCTTGAACAAGGCCGGTTATCCACAAGCCGATAGTGAGCGCATGAACCGTTGGCGCCAGCAGCTTGGGGATAAGTTTTTCCTGTTTGTCGGGGTGATGCGTTATTACAAAGGCCTGCATATCCTGCTCGATGCCTTGAAAGATGTGGACTACCCGGTAGTGATCGTTGGCGCCGGCCCGCTGGAGCAGGAACTGCACGCCCAAGCGGCAGCGCTGGGCCTGCGCAACATTCATTTCCTCGGACGTCTGGGTGATGAGGACAAGGTCGCGTTGCTGCAATTGAGCTACGCCATTGTCTTCCCGTCGCACCTGCGCTCCGAAGCCTTCGGTATCTCGCTGCTCGAAGGCGCGATGTACGGCAAACCGATGATCTCCAGCGAGATCGGCACCGGCACCAGCTACATCAATATCCACAACGAGACGGGTCTGGTCGTGCCACCCAGTAATCCACAGGCCTTTCGCGAGGCGATGCGCACGCTATGGGAAAACCCGCTGCGTGCGGCAGAGATGGGGGTGAAAGCAGAGGCCCGCTATCGGCAGTTATTCTCAGCCGATGAAATGGGCCGCAAATGGGCGGAGCTGTATCAGGAGTTGCTGGAAGAAAAATCGCTGTCCTATGCCTGATTACACGGGATCAGGTTTAAAGATCCAGCACCAGCGGCTGCTCACTCTGCGCCGGCACCGCACAGCAAATCAGCACATGTCCCGCCTCAGGTATTTCGGCCGGTACCTGTGGATAATTCACCGCGCCACTGACCAGCCGCGTCTTGCAGGTGCCGCACGAACCACCGCGGCAACTGAACTCCGGACGCAATCCGCGACTTTCCGCCAGCTCCAGCAAACTGCCGCCGTCCGGTTGCCAGCGTGCTTCCTTGGCTGAGCGTTCGAATACCACCGGCACCGATTGGGTGGCAGCCGGTGGTTGCTCAAGGACGATCGCGTCCGCATCGGCACGCCGCTTGAGCGTCGAAGGGCCGAAGGTTTCGGCGTGAATCTGCGCGTCGCGCACATCCAACTCGCGCAAACTGTCGTACAGGCCTTGGGTGAAAGCGCCGGGGCCACACAGAACAAAGTCGATCTGATCGTAATCCTCGACCTCCAGCAGATTCCTCAGCACCGCTTCATCGATGCGCCCGTGCAGGTCGAAATCCTCGCCCTCGTGCGCATCCGCTTCCGGCTGACTGAGCAAACGCAGGACCCGCACCGCATCACCAGCACTTTCCAGCAGACGATCCAGTTCCTTGCGAAACGGCTGATCGGCCAGGCTGCGCGAACTCTGCAGCAACCACGTCGGACGAATCCTGCGCGTGCGCAACCCCTGATAAATCACCTCACGCAGCATCGACAGTATCGGCGTGATACCGACCCCGGCCGCCAACAACACCAGCGGCCGGCGCTCCAGCGGCGCCACGGTGAAATGCCCTTGCGGCGCGCGCGCCTCCAGCACATCACCCACCTGGATCTGCTCATGCAGATGGTTCGACACGCGCCCGTCGCGCTTCACACTGATCCGGTAAAAACCATCCGATGGCGCACTCGACAGGCTGTAGGTGCGGATGTGTACTTCGCCGTCGAGGGTAAACCGCAGTGGCAGATGCTGACCCGCGAGAAACACCGGCAAACCGGCGCCATCGTCCGGCTCCAAGTAAATCGAGCGGATGTGGCGGCTCTCCATTTCAATCTTTGCTACCCGCAACGGCCGCCACTGGTTGCCCAAAGCCTGCGCTTGCAAACGCGCGTCGGCCTCAGCCCAATTGCCGGTCAACAGACTGGTGGGCGACATGCCGTCGAAGCGCCAGCGCAAGGCCAGCGCCGCCGGACGCCGCACCAGTTTCTGCACCTCAAATGTCCACAGCCGCTCCGCGCCCTGAAACGCCTTGATCTGCGGCCCTTCCAGAATAATTTCGGTGCGCCCGCTCAATTGCAGCAAGTCACCTGTGGAAAAGTCGATGAACAGCAAGCCAGCCTTGGGGTTGAGCAGCAGATTGCCGAGGGTGTTGAAGTGCAGGTTGCCGGCAAAGTCGGGGATGGTCAGGCGATTGCCTTCCACCCGCACAAAACCGGCCTGGCCGCCTCGGTGGGAAACGTCCACAGCACGCTGGCCGTCGGCGTCCACATAACTGGCGACAAAGAACGTGTCGGCGCCTTCGATCAGGGTGATGGCCGCGTCATCAAGCGCATCGGAATGCTGAGCAGGCCGGGTCTGCGGATCGCTCAGCGGGACGCGCTGGAATTGACGCAGCTGGATGTATTGCGGGCAGTTGCCGAACGCTTGATCGACGCTCACCTCGAAACCGTCGGTGCCGAGATGATCGACATGGCCATTAAGGCGATTGCGCCGACGGGTGTGCAGTTCGATGCCGAGCAATCCGATAGGCTCGCCGTTACGCAACTGCGCCGGATCATCGGCAGCAGGCAGACTTGCGAAGTGCAGATGCTCAGGATCGGGCGAATGGGCAAACCCAGACGCGCCTTCGAGCACACTGGCCCAAGGACGACCATCAACATCGACCGCGCCGTACACCATGAAAGGCAGTTGCTGATAGAACTCACGGTGCTGATCCGGCATCCAGGTGCGAATCACCTTACGCCCGAATGCCTCCATGCGTTCGGCAACACCGACATGCGCCTGCAACTGTTGCTCGCCAGCGTGCCACGGTGAACGTTCCATCACGACCTCCCCCTGCGCCGTCGGCACAGTGTGAATTGCGAGCATCAGACTGAAGTTTGCAGACCGGCGACGGTGCGCGGCATCGCGACAAAACCGGGCAGCGCTTCGATTCGAGCCAGCCAGGCGCGCACATTGCCGTAGTCATCCAGCGACACATTGCCTTCCGGCGCGTGGGCGATATAACTGTAGGCCGAAACGTCGGCGATGGTCGGCTCGCTGCCCGCCAGATAGGGCGTATTGCCCAACTCGACGTCCATCACCTTGAGCAGGTTGTGTGCACGGGAGATCACCTCTTCAGCATTGAATTTCGCGCCGAACACCGTGATCAACCGCGCCGCCGCCGGGCCAAAAGCGATCGGACCGGCCGCTGCCGACAACCAGCGCTGTACCCGTGCGGCACCCACCGGATCGCTTGGCAACCAACGACCTTCACCGTACTTTTGCGCCAGATAGACCAGAATCGCGTTGGAATCAGCCAGCACCACGCCATTGTCATCAATGGCCGGCACCTGACCGAAACTGTTGATGGCGAGATAGGCCGGTTGTTTGTGCTCACCTTTGGCCAGATCAACAAAGATCAGCTCGGTCGGCAGTTGCAACAGGGACAACATCAGCTCTACCCGGTGGGCATGGCCGGAACGGGGAAAGTTGTAGAGTTTGATCGCTTGCATGGTCGACTCCGCTGGATGATCGCACTGCCCGAGGGTGGCAGCGCCGATGGAAGCCATCTTCCACCTATCTTCGAAGCAACAGAATCACCAGCATTCGCAATCGATTATTTCTTCTCGTGCAATAACGCTACGTTTTTCAGCGCCGGATGCTCACGCAGAGCGTTCACGGTGAAATCAACAAAACTGCGCACCCGCGCCGGCGCCTTGCGCCCGCCCTGATACACCACATGGATCGGCAGCGGTGGCAGTTCGAATTCCGCGAGGACGATTTCCAGTTCGCCGGCCGCGACCTTGCTCGCCACTTGATAGGACAGCACTCGAGTCAGCCCCAGCCCCAGACACGCAGCCGTGATCGCGGCCTGATTGGCGGTGACCACCAAGCGCGGCTCGGGACGCACGATCAGCGGTTCACCTTGTTCCAGAAACGGCCAGTTCCGCATCTGACCGGTGGCCGAAGTCGCCACCACGGACAAACCGGCCAACGCCTGAGGATGGTTGGGCCGGCCGTGCTCTGCCAAGTATTGCGGCGAACCACAGACCACTCGCCGCACTTCACCCACGCGAATCGCATGCTGATTGCTGTCCGCGAGCTCGCCGATACGCACGGCTACATCGATGCCCTCTTCAACCATGCTGACGACCCGGTCAACCAACACGGCGTTGATCGAAACGTCCGGATACTGCGCCAGATAACCCGCCATCACCGGGGTAACGAACAACTCGCCGAACAACACCGGCGCCGTCACCGTCAATTGCCCACGGGGCTGGGCGTGACTGCCCGCCGCGGAATCCTCGGCTTCCTGCACCTCGGCGAGAATTCGTCGACAGTCCTCCAGATAACGCTGCCCCGCTTCGCTCAGATGCACACTGCGGGTGGTACGGATCAGCAACTGCGTACCGATCCGCTGCTCCAGCGCTGCTACCGCGCGGGTAACACTGGCGGCCGACAGGCCGAGGCGCCGCGCGGCTGCGGAGAAACCTTGGTCTTGGGCGACGGCGGCGAATACCTGCATTTCCTGGAAGCGATCCATGGATACCTCGAATCAGATACAAAAATCGCAGCCGAAGCTGCGATTTTTTTGGGTCGAATTTAGCTGTGGATAACTTATTCCACAGTCACCGACTTCGCCAGGTTACGCGGCTGATCAACGTCCGTCCCCTTGAGCACAGCAACGTAGTACGACAGCAGTTGCAGCGGAATGGTGTAGAGGATCGGCGAGAGGATGTTGTGGATATGCGGCATTTGCACGACGTGGGTGCCTTCGCCGTTGGTCATCCCGGCTTTTTCGTCAGCGAACACGATCAGTTCGCCACCACGGGCGCGTACTTCCTGCAGGTTAGACTTGAGCTTCTCCAACAGTTCGTTGTTCGGCGCCACAGTGACTACTGGCATGTCGTTATCCACAAGCGCCAGCGGGCCGTGTTTCAACTCGCCCGCCGGGTAGGCTTCGGCGTGGATGTAGGAGATTTCCTTGAGTTTCAAGGCACCTTCCATCGCCACCGGGAATTGTGCGCCGCGACCGAGGAACAGGGTGTGGTTCTTCTCGGCGAACAGTTCGGCGACTTTTTCCACAGTACTGTCCATCGCCAGCGCTTCGCCCAGACGTGTCGGCAGGCGACGTAGCTCTTCCACCAGCGTGGCCTCAACGCCATTTGCCAGACTGCCACGTACTTGGCCCAGCGAAAGGGTCAGCAACAACAGGCCAACCAGTTGCGTGGTGAAGGCCTTGGTTGAAGCCACGCCGATTTCGCGACCGGCCTGGGTCAGCAGGGTCAGATCGGATTCGCGCACCAGCGAACTGATGCCAACGTTGCAGATCGCCAGACTGGCGAGGAAGCCCAGCTCTTTAGCGTTGCGCAACGCGGCCAGGGTGTCGGCGGTTTCGCCGGACTGGGAGATGGTGACGAACAGGGTGTCCGGCTGCACCACCACTTTGCGGTAGCGGAATTCACTGGCGACTTCGACCTGGCAAGGGATGCCGGCCAGTTCTTCAAGCCAGTAACGCGCAACCATACCGGCGTGGTAACTGGTGCCACAGGCGACGATCTGCACGTTGCGTACTTTGGCGAACAGCTCGGCGGCTTGCGGACCGAAGGCTTGCACCAAGACTTGATCGTTGCTCAGACGACCTTCAAGGGTGCGCTGCACCACCGCCGGCTGCTCGTGGATTTCCTTGAGCATGTAGTGGCGGAATTCGCCTTTGTCGGCGGCTTCAGCACCGTCGCTGTATTGCACAGTCTGGCGCTCTACGGCGTTGCCGTTCACGTCCCAGATCTGCACGTTATCGCGGCGAATTTCGGCGATATCGCCTTCTTCCAGATACATGAAGCGGTCTGTGACCTGACGCAGAGCCAGTTGATCGGAAGCGAGGAAGTTCTCACCCAGACCCAGACCGATCACCAGCGGGCTACCACTGCGGGCGGCGACCAGGCGATCAGGCTGCTTGGCATTGATCACTGCCAGACCGTAGGCACCGTGCAGTTCTTTGACGGTGGCTTTGAGGGCGACGCTGAGGTCAGGCTGCGCCTTGAGTTTTTCGCTGAGCAGGTGGGCGATGACTTCGGTATCGGTGTCCGAAGTGAATACGTAGCCCAAGGCTTTCAATTGCTCACGCAGGGCTTCATGGTTTTCGATGATGCCGTTGTGCACCACCGCGATGTCGCCGGAGAAATGCGGGTGCGCGTTGCGCTCGCACGGGGCGCCGTGGGTTGCCCAACGGGTGTGGGCAATACCGAGACGGCCAACCAACGGATGCTCGGCCAATGCCGCTTCCAACTCGCTGACCTTGCCCGGACGGCGCATGCGCTCGAGGGTTTCGTCGTTGGTGTACACCGCCACACCGGCGCTGTCATAGCCGCGGTATTCAAGGCGCTTGAGGCCTTCGAGCAGGATGGCGGTGATATTACGTTCAGCAACTGCGCCGACAATTCCACACATGCTTATTTCTCCTGACTGACAGCCGCGCAAATCACGGTGATACCGCGGGCCTGAATCTGATCGCGTGCATCAATGGGCAGGCGATCATCGGTAATGAGGGTATGGACGCTGCTCCATGGCAGTTCCAGGTTGGGAATCTTGCGGCCGATCTTGTCGGCTTCGACCATCACGATCACTTCCCGCGCCACTTCAGCCATCACCCGGCTCAGGCCAAGCAATTCGTTGAACGTGGTGGTACCGCGCACCAGATCGATCCCATCGGCGCCGATAAACAATTGGTCGAAGTCGTAGGAGCGTAGTACCTGCTCTGCAACCTGACCCTGGAAGGATTCCGAATGCGGGTCCCAGGTGCCGCCGGTCATCAGCAGCACGGGCTCGTGTTCGAGTTCGCTCAAGGCATTGGCCACGTGCAGGGAGTTGGTCATGACCACCAGACCCGGCTGCTGGCCGAGTTCGGGAATCATGGCAGCGGTGGTGCTGCCGCTGTCGATGATGATGCGCGCGTGTTCGCGGATACGTTTCACCGCTGCGCGGGCGATGGCCTGTTTGTACTTGGAAACGCTTTGCGCAGTCTCCGCGACCAGTTCCTGAGGCATGGTGATCGCCCCGCCGTAGCGGCGCAGCAACAGACCATGGCTCTCAAGCGCGGCGAGATCCTTGCGAATCGTAACTTCGGAGGTTTCGAAGCGCTTGGCCAGCTCATCCACACTGACTTCGCCCTGCTCATTGAGCAAGGCGAGAATGTTGTGGCGGCGTTGCGGCGTGTTGCGTTTCGACATGGCGGCGGCTTAAGTTTCGATTCGAAAGATAACGGAAGCAATCAAAACCTATCGGCTATGAATCGTCAACCCGGAAGACAAAAAAAATCGCAGCCACCGGTCAGCTCCGTTGAAGAGCTGCCGAATGCTGCGATCTATTGATCTTTAAACCGCTGTGGATAACTCAGCCCTTCTTGATCTTCTCAGGCCGCTTCCAGCCATCAATATTCTTCTGCCGTGCGCGACCGACGGCCAACTGTGCGTTATCCACATTCTGGGTGATGGTCGAACCGGCCGCGGTGGTCGCACCGTTGGAGATATCCACAGGTGCTACCAACGAGTTGTTTGAACCGATGAAGACATCCTCGCCCAGCACGGTTTTCCACTTATTGGCGCCATCGTAATTGCAGGTGATGGTGCCAGCGCCAATGTTGGTGCGCGCACCGATTTCGGCGTCACCCAAGTACGTCAGGTGTCCGGCCTTGGCGCCTTCGCCCATGTGGGCGTTTTTAAGCTCAACAAAGTTACCCACATGGGCACGGGCATCCAGCACAGTACCCGGACGCAGGCGAGCAAACGGACCGGCATCACTGCCCTCACCCAGAATCGCGCCTTCGATGTGAGAATTCGCCTTGATCACCACGCCTTTGCGCAGGGTACTGTCCTTGATCACGCAGTTAGGGCCAATGATCACGTCGTCTTCAATGACCACATTGCCTTCGAGGATCACGTTGATATCGATCAGCACGTCGCGACCAACGGTGACTTCGCCGCGCACGTCGAAGCGCGCCGGGTCACGCAGAGTGACGCCTTGTGCCATCAGGCGACGACCGGCGCGCAATTGGTAATGACGCTCCAGTTCGGCCAGTTGCTTGCGGTCGTTGGCGCCCTGCACTTCCATCGGATCGTGCGGTTGCTCGGTGGCTACCACCAGACCATCACTGACCGCCATTTCGATGACGTCGGTGAGGTAGTACTCGCCCTGTGCGTTGTTGTTCGACAGGCGGCTCATCCAGTCGGCCAGACGATTGGCCGGTACCGCGAGAATACCGGTGTTGCCTTCGGTGATCGCGCGTTGCGCTTCGCTGGCATCTTTATGCTCAACGATTGCAGCGACCTTGCCCTCAGCGTCTCGGACGATGCGGCCGTAGCCCGTTGGATCGTCCAGTTCGACAGTCAGCAAACCCATCTGCCCTGGCACAACGTGTTTGAGCAGGCGTTGCAGGGTTTCGACTTCGATCAGCGGCACGTCACCGTAAAGAATCAGCACGGTGTCGGCAGTAATGAACGGCACGGCCTGAGCAGTGGCGTGCCCCGTGCCCAATTGCTTGTCCTGCAGCACGAAATTCAAATCGTCAGCCGCCAGACGCTCACGCACCACATCGGCACCGTGACCAATAACTACGTGAATACGCAGTGGATCGAGCTGGCGGGCGCTGTGGATAACATGACCCAGCATGGAATCGCCGGCAATCGGATGTAGCACTTTCGGCAGTGCCGAGCGCATACGAGTGCCTTGACCGGCCGCGAGGATAACGATTTCGAGAGACATGACTGGCTACCAATCCTGGGTGGTCAGCAACTGCGACCGGGGTTGTTAAAATCGGAAAAGAAAAAAGGGTAGCCGAGGCTACCCTTTTTTATCAATCACACAACAAGTGGCTGACGGATTAACCGCCAAACTTCTTGCGGATCTGCTGGACGGTGCGCAGCTGAGCTGCAGCCTCGGCCAGACGTGTGGCAGCGGCGCCGTAATCGAAGTCCGCGCCTTTTTCGTTCAGGGCATTCTCGGCAGCCTTGAGAGCTGCTTGAGCCTGAGCTTCATCCAGGTCGGCAGCACGTTGCACGGTGTCGGCAAGAACCTTGACCATGTTCGGCTGAACCTCGAGGAAACCGCCGGAGATGTAGAACACCTCGGCTTCCCCGCCTTGCTTGATCAGGCGGATAGGACCCGGCTTGAGATTAGTGATCAGCGGCGCGTGACCCAGAGCGATACCAAGATCACCCAGTGCACCGTGCGCAATCACCATCTCGACCAGGCCGGAAAAGATTTCCCCTTCCGCGCTGACGATATCGCAATGGACTGTCATAGCCATCTGATTGCGTCAACCTAAATTAGCGACCGTTGCCGGGCGCCGGGATTACAGTTTCTTGGCTGTCTCGATCGCTTCTTCGAGGCCGCCAACCAGGTAGAACGCTTGTTCTGGAGGTGGTCGTAGTCACCGTTGAGGATGCCTTTGAAGCCAGCAATGGTGTCTTTCAGGGAAACGTATTTACCCGAAGCACCGGTGAAGACTTCAGCCACGAAGAACGGCTGCGACAAGAAGCGCTGGATCTTACGAGCACGGTTAACCAACTGTTTGTCGGCTTCCGACAGCTCGTCCATCCCCAGGATCGCGATGATGTCTTTCAGCTCTTTGTAACGTTGCAGAACGTACTGGACGCCGCGAGCGGTGTCGTAGTGGTCCTGGCCGATTACGTTCGGATCCAGTTGGCGCGAAGTCGAGTCCAGTGGATCCACTGCTGGGTAGATACCCAGGGAAGCGATGTCACGGGACAGAACGACGGTGGCGTCCAAGTGGGCGAAGGTGGTCGCTGGCGACGGGTCGGTCAAGTCGTCCGCAGGTACGTATACCGCTTGGATCGAGGTGATCGAACCTTCCTTGGTCGAAGTGATACGTTCTTGCAGAACGCCCATCTCTTCAGCCAGGGTCGGCTGGTAACCTACTGCCGAAGGCATACGGCCCAGCAGTGCGGATACTTCAGTACCGGCCAGGGTGTAACGATAGATGTTGTCGACGAACAGCAGAACGTCGTTACCTTCGTCACGGAACTTCTCGGCCATGGTCAGGCCGGTCAGTGCTACGCGCAGACGGTTACCCGGCGGCTCGTTCATCTGACCGTAAACCAGTGCCACTTTGTCCAGAACGTTGGAGTCCTTCATCTCGTGGTAGAAGTCGCGACCCTCACGAGTACGCTCACCCACACCGGCGAACACGGAATAACCGCTGTGCTCGATGGCGATGTTACGGATCAGTTCCATCATGTTTACGGTTTTGCCTACACCGGCACCACCGAACAGACCGACTTTACCGCCTTTGGCAAACGGGCAAACCAGGTCGATAACCTTGATGCCGGTTTCCAGCAGGTCGTTGCCGCCTGCCTGTTCAGCGAACGAAGGCGCTGGACGGTGAATGCCCCAACGCTCTTCGGTGTCGATCGGGCCAGCTTCGTCGATCGGGTTACCGAGGACGTCCATGATCCGGCCCAGAGTCGCTTTACCGACCGGTACGGAGATGGCTGCGCCAGAGTCGGTAACTTCCAGACCGCGCTTCAAGCCCTCGGTGGAACCCATCGCAATGGTGCGAACCACGCCGTCGCCCAGCTGTTGCTGAACTTCCAGAGTGGTTGCGGCCGCGCTTTGAACTGTCAGCGCGTTGTAGATGCTCGGTACGCTGTCGCGTGGAAATTCCACGTCGATAACGGCGCCGATGATTTGAACGATACGTCCGCTACTCATAGCTGGATCCTCTGAATATTTGAACCGTTAAACCGCGGCAGCGCCGCCGACGATGTCCGAGATCTCTTGGGTGATCGCTGCCTGACGCGCCGTGTTGTAGATCAGCTGTAAATCGCTGATCAAATCACCGGCGTTGTCGGTAGCGTTCTTCATCGCGATCATCCGCGCAGCTTGCTCAGCCGCGTTGTTCTCGACCACCGCCTGGTAGACCTGCGACTCGACGTAACGGACCATCAAGCCATCAAGCAGCTCTTTGGCATCCGGTTCGTAGAGATAGTCCCAGTGGTGCTTGAGATCCTGATCAGGGGTCGCCACCAATGGAATCAACTGCTCCACGGTAGGCTGTTGCGTCATGGTGTTGATGAACTTGTTGGACACCACGGACAGGCGGTCAATACGGCCGTCCAGGTAGGCA
>NZ_JBIUWI010000015.1:0-4363 GCF_044743385.1 Pseudomonas sp. NPDC087639
GCCCCCCGAGCAGCCAGGGCCCGGGCACCGTCAACGCGATCACCATGACAGCAGGCGTCGAGCAGTTCATCCATCACGCAAAGCTGTGCAAGCGCTACGGCGCCGCCGTGGTGGTGATGGCGTTCGACGAAGCGGGTCAGGCCGACACCGAAGCGCGCAAGAAAGAGATCTGCAAACGCTCCTACGACATTCTGGTCAATGAAGTCGGCTTCCCGCCGGAAGACATCATCTACGACCCGAACATCTACGCCGTGGCCACCGGCATCGAAGAACACAACAACTACGCTGTGGACTTCATCAATGCCTGCGCCTACATCCGCGACGAACTGCCGTATGCGCTGACCTCCGGCGGCGTGTCCAACGTGTCGTTCTCGTTCCGTGGCAACAACCCGGTGCGTGAAGCGATTCACTCGGTCTTTCTGCTGTATGCGATCCGCGCCGGCCTGACCATGGGTATCGTCAACGCCGGGCAGCTGGAAATCTATGACCAGATCCCTGTGGAGCTGCGCGACGCCGTCGAAGACGTGGTGCTCAACCGCACCCCGAACGGCACCGACGCCCTGCTCGCCATCGCCGACAAGTACAAGGGCGACGGCAGCGTCAAGGAAGCCGAGACCGAGGAGTGGCGCAACTGGGACGTCAACAAGCGCCTGGAGCATGCGCTGGTCAAGGGCATCACCACACACATCGTCGAAGACACCGAAGAATCGCGCCAGTCGTTCACCCGTCCGATCGAGGTGATCGAAGGTCCGCTGATGTCGGGTATGAACATCGTCGGCGACCTGTTCGGCGCCGGCAAAATGTTCCTGCCACAAGTGGTGAAATCCGCCCGAGTGATGAAACAGGCCGTAGCGCATCTGATCCCGTTCATCGAACTGGAAAAAGGCGACAAGCCGGAGGCCAAGGGCAAGATCCTCATGGCCACCGTAAAGGGTGACGTGCACGACATCGGCAAGAACATCGTTGGCGTGGTGCTCGGTTGCAACGGCTACGACATCGTCGACCTCGGCGTGATGGTGCCGGCGGAGAAGATCCTGCAAGTGGCCAAAGAGCAGAAATGCGACATCATCGGCCTGTCCGGCCTGATCACGCCGTCGCTGGATGAAATGGTTCACGTGGCCCGCGAGATGCAGCGTCAGGATTTCCATTTGCCGCTGATGATCGGTGGTGCGACCACTTCCAAGGCGCACACCGCCGTGAAGATCGAGCCGAAGTACAGCAACGACGCGGTGGTCTACGTGACCGACGCCTCCCGCGCCGTGGGCGTGGCGACGCAGTTGCTGTCGAAAGAATTGAAAGCCGGGTTTGTCGAAAGAGCCCGTGCCGAATACGTCGAAGTGCGCGAGCGCACCGCCAACCGCAGCGCCCGTACCGAGCGCCTGAGCTACGCCGCCGCCATCGCCAAGAAGCCGCAGTTCGACTGGGCGACTTACGAGCCGGTCAAACCGACGTTCACCGGCAGCAAGGTGCTGGATAACATTGATCTCAAGGTGTTGGCCGAATACATCGACTGGACGCCGTTCTTCATTTCCTGGGATCTGGCCGGCAAGTTCCCGCGCATCCTCGAAGACGAAGTGGTCGGTGAAGCTGCCACCTCGCTGTACAAGGACGCGCAAGAGATGCTCGCCAAGCTGATCGACGAGAAACTGATCAGTGCCCGCGCCGTGTTCGGTTTCTGGCCGGCCAATCAGGTGCATGACGACGATATCGAGCTGTACGGTGACGACGGCAAGCCATTGGCCAAGCTGCATCACCTGCGCCAGCAGATTATCAAGACCGACGGCAAGCCGAACTTCTCGCTGGCCGACTTTGTTGCGCCAAAAGACAGCGAAGTGACCGACTATGTCGGCGGCTTCATCACCACCGCCGGCATTGGCGCCGAAGAAGTGGCCAAGGCCTATCAGGACGCCGGCGACGATTACAACTCGATCATGGTCAAGGCTCTGGCCGACCGTTTGGCCGAAGCTTGCGCCGAGTGGCTGCACCAGCAGGTGCGTAAAGAGCACTGGGGTTATGCCAAGGACGAAACCCTCGACAACGAAGCGCTGATCAAAGAGCAATACAGCGGCATCCGCCCTGCTCCAGGCTACCCGGCCTGCCCGGATCACACCGAAAAAGCCGCGTTGTTTGCCCTGCTCGATCCCGAGGCACAGGAAATGCGCGCCGGACGCAGCGGTGTGTTCCTCACCGAACACTACGCGATGTTCCCGGCCGCAGCGGTCAGCGGCTGGTATTTCGCCCACCCGCAGGCGCAGTACTTTGCCGTGGGCAAGGTCGACAAGGATCAGGTGGCGAGTTACACCTCGCGCAAAGGTCAGGAGTTGAGTGTGACCGAGCGGTGGTTGGCGCCGAACCTGGGTTACGACAACTAAAAAGATCGCAGCCTTCGGCAGCTCCTGCAGGGTGAACTCATTCCAGTGCAGGAGCTGCCGGAGGCTACGATCTTTTTTTCAGGGGTTGGCTATGCTTGTCTGACACACACGGCAGACGAGGGATTTATGGACGATCCAGTCGACAACAAACCGCCGAGCTTCTGGCAGATGCTGCACAGCGTGATGGCGGCGGCGTTCGGGGTGCAGAGCGGAAAGAATCGGGCAAGGGACTTCACCCATGGCAAGCCCAGCCATTTCGTGATGTTGGGCATTCTGTTCACTGCGGTGTTTGCCTTGACGCTATTTGCCATCGTCAAACTGGTGGTGCATTTCGCCGGTGTCTGACGCGCTTCAGTGCATCAGGGTCTGCAAGCTGAACGGATAGCGGTACGAGGCCGGGCGCCCCTTGGCCGAGAGCTTGCGGAAATTCACGCCGTAATTCGGCGAGGCACCCATGGCCAGCATTCGCCGGGCGTGGGCCTTGTCGATCAGTTGCATCAATGGCAACTGACGATCGCGACCGCCGTACTGCTCCAGATCGACGCCCTGCTCATGATCATGCAGCTCTACCAGCGCCCAGCCACCCAAGGTGAAGTGTCCGCCCAGCAACGCGCTCAAGCGGCCGTCGATCAGTGCCTGCAATGCTGCGGGTGAGGAATTGACCGCGCTGAATAACGCATCTTTGCCTGGGTTCTTGCCAGTCTCGGAAAACGCCCGCATCGCACCAAACGCCATTTCATCATTGGCCGACCACACCAGTGACACGTTCGGGTAGCGGGCGAACAACTGTTTCGCCTGTTCATAGGCACGTTGCTGCGTCCAGCCGCTGTAGACCAATTGGCGCAAGCGCACCTGCGGATGCTCGGCCAACGCGCGCTGCATACCGCGCTCCCGCAACTGCGCAGACGGGGTGATCTTCAACCCGGAAAACGCGAGCAGTTCGATAGGCTCATTCCGAGCCACGGGCGGGTGCAGACGAATCAATTCCTTCATCATCAAATACCCGCCCTCCTCGTCGTTCGGCACCAGACTGCCGACCCGGTCGCTGCGTTCGCCCACCAAAGCCTGCTGATCAGACGTCAGGGCGGCATTGACCATGAACAGCTTCACCCCGCTGTTGTCGGCCAGACGCAGAATCTGCGGCGCGACATACTGTTCGTTGACGAATATCAGGTAATCGGGACGATTCGGCCCCTGCAACGCAACGCGGGCCTGAGCCAGCGTCAGTTCGGGCTGGCGCTGTGAATAGAGGATTTGTAGATCGATGCCCAGGTCCCGAGCGGCCGCCTGCATGAACTGCGAATAGCTGACCCAGAAGGCTTCCTGGGTCGAGCCCGGATTGAGGAACAGCACCGACTCCGCCCGAGCGCAGGTTGTGAAAAACGCGCCGAACAGCAGCAGACTGAGGTGAAGAAACTTGCACATGAAGCATCCGGGCCCGAGGAAAAATGGCCGCGCATTATAGCCATTCAATCACTGGCTATTGACGCCTGATCCCGTTTTTTGTCCGACAATCGTCGGGGCCGGGCCCGGACGGGTCGTTTACTGATGACTGACCCAGAATACCGCCGTCCCTACTACCAGAATGATCAGGAACAGAATTGCCCAGGCATCAACGCTGCTATCGCTTTTCCTTGCTTTGGTCGGATTGCTCATTGCATCGCCTCTTATCGGTTTTATCGGTGATTGCAGAAAGACTCGTCCACAGTTAAGACGATGATTGTCCGCACGACAAATGTGGATTAGCTAATAACCGTTCTCGTTAGGCGATTTGGTTCTTTACATATACTCAAACATCACTTTTGCGCATAACTGCAAACGGGTATATTGCCCCGGCTCCGTTAGTGAGTGCGCGGCCGTGCGCGCAGAATTGCAGAGGCAAAATCGGACTCCAGCAAGCGAAAACGCAGCGTTTTCCGAGTGGCCCAAGCCTGAGAACAGGACTTATATGTACGTATACGACGAGTACGATCAGCGGATCATCGAGGACC